>NZ_JCBANC010000055.1:0-44083 GCF_059760815.1 Achromobacter sp. 1012554356
GGCGATGGACACGGGGGCGGCTGCGGGGGCGGTTGCACCGGGCTTGACCTGGCCTTCCGTCTTGGTCTTGGGCTTGGCGTCGGCGCCGCCGTCATAGATTTCGTCTTCGACGTGCATGACGAAGGAATTCAGCGTCTCGCGCACCATGGCCGGGCCGCGCTTCTCGCACATCATCGAGATGCCCTGCAGCACCATGTTCATGGACTCGACGCGGCGTGCCGTGCGGCGTTCCAGCTTCAGCGCGATCGGCTTGCAGACGAGGTTGGCGAGCAGGATGCCGTAGAACGTGGTCATCAGGCCGATGGCCAGTTGCTGGCCGATGGTCTGCATGCTGCCGTCGCCCAGGACGGCCATCAGATTGATCAGGCCGACCAGGGTGCCCAGCATTCCGAAGGCGGGCGCGAACGTAGCCATGACGCGGAACATCTGGGCCTCGGCCTGCTCGCGGGCGCGCAGACGGGCCACGCGCCACTTCAGCAGTTCGATGATCTGGTCTTCGGGCGTGTTGTCGATGATGAGCTGCACGCCCGTGCGCAGGAACGGGTTCGAGACCTTCTTGAGCTCGTGCTCGACCTTGTGGACGTCGGCGTTCATCCAGAGCTGCGCCATCGACACCAATTCCTCGATGTCGCGCTGCTGGTCGTGCTGGTCGTTGCGGAACACGGTGCGAACCAGCTTGAACACGCGCACCACTTCCTGCAGCGGGTACGCAATGAACAGCGCGGCGCAGGTGCCGCCCAGCACGATCGCCAGGCCCGGCAGGTTGAAGTACAGGCTGGCATCGTTGGCGGACAGCGCCACCACGATGATCAGGGTGAGCAGGCCGACAACGGCGCCGATGACGGTAGACGGATTCATGGATCTTGCCCGAGAACATGGCATCCCACGCGCGGAATGCCGGATTGTCGGGAATTCTAGCCAGCGCAGGCCTCGGTCAATTCGCCGGAAAGCGGGGCGAAATAGGCGGTAAGCGCCGGCTTAATCGGCCAGTCAGGCGGGCGGCGTGCCAGCGATACGTTGGCGCAAATCGGGGACGCTCTAGCGCCGCCGCGCGGCTGCCTGCTGCGCCAGCCATTCCTCGCGGGTGATCTCCCAGATTTCGGCGGGATGACGGCCGCTGACGAAGCCGCGTTCTTCGGTACCCACCAGCCGCATGCCGCTGCTTTCGGAAATCCGCCGCGAGGCGGTATTGGCGACGGCCTTGGGCGCGCGCAGCACGGGTTTGCCCAGCACGTCGAACCAATACGCCGTGACGGCCGCGCTGGCTTCGGTCATGTAACCCAGCCCCTGATGCGCCGGATCCAGCCAGAAACCCCGGTTGTTGCCGGGTTCGTCGTCCATCAGGCTGACGACGCCGATCAACTGGTCAGGCTGCGCGCGCGTGCGCACCGACCAATGCCATTGCGTCCCGCGGCGCATGGCGGGCAGGGCGGCGTTTTGCAGGAACTGGCGCGCGCCATCGGCCGGATAGGGCCAAGGCACCTTGTCTGCCAGAAAGCGCACGACCTCCCAGTGGGCAAACGTGCGCTGAATGGCGTCGGCATCGTCCAGGGACAGGGGGCGCAGCACCAGTCGATCGGTGACAAGTTCGGGGGGCAGCAGGGTGTCGGGCATGGCGGCTCGGGGCGGATGACGGGGGAGACCAAGCGGAAATGTATATCATGGGCGAATTCTGGCGGTGTCAGGCCTGGTTTGGCCTTCCGACCGCGGCATTGGAGAGAACATGAACAACCCCAACGAAAACGTCAGCATGGCGCTTTTCTGCGACTTCGAGAACGTGGCGCTGGGCGTGCGCGACACTAAATTCCAGAAGTTCGACATCCGGCCGGTGCTCGAGCGCCTGCTGCTCAAGGGCAGCATCGTGGTCAAGAAGGCCTATTGCGACTGGGAGCGGTACAAGGAATTCAAGGCGCCGATGCACGAGGCCAATTTCGAACTGATCGAAATCCCGCACGTGCGCCAGTCGGGCAAGAACTCTGCGGACATCCGCCTGGTCGTGGACGCGCTGGACTTCTGCTACACCAAGTCCCACGTCAACACCTTCGTCATCATCAGCGGCGACTCCGACTTTTCGCCGCTCGTGTCCAAGCTGCGCGAGAACAACAAGAAGGTCATCGGTGTGGGCGTCAAACAGTCCACGTCGGACCTGCTGATCGCCAACTGCGACGAGTTCATCTTTTATGACGACCTGGCCCGCGAAGGCCAGCGCACCGCCGAGGCCCGCCGCGACAACCGTGGCGTCAGCGCCCAGCGCCGCTCGCCCGACGAAGAGCGCCGCCGCAAGGAAGAGCAGGACGCGCGCAAGACGCGCGCGGTCGAGATGGTCGTCGAGACCTTCGAGGCGCTGATGGCCGAACGCGGCGACAGCGGCAAGATCTGGGCATCGGCCCTGAAAGACGCCCTGAAGCGCCGCAAGCCTGATTTCAACGAGTCCTACTACGGCTTCCGCGCGTTCGGCAATCTGCTCGAAGAAGCGCAGTCGCGCGGCTTTCTTGAGGTCGGCCGCGAAGAAAAATCCGGCACGTATGTCTACCGTGATGGCTCGGGCGACGCGTCCTCGGACCCGTCTGGCGACGCGAATGGTGCGTCGAGCGCTGACGGGGCGGCCGATGTCGGCGAGGCGCCGAGCTCTGGCGGCCGAAACAGCCGCAAATCGCGCGGTGGCCGCAAGACGGCGGGCGGCCGGACGGCTGGCTCGCACGGCGAGGGTTCGGAGCGGGAAGCGACCGTGACCGCGTCGGAGGGTTCCGCCGAGGTTGCGGATGCCTGGAAACAGCCCGACGCGCCGCAGCAGACGGAAGGCGGCACGGTGCTGGATGTGTCGCAGGCGCCGGGTCAGATTGCTGGCGAGGATTCTGCCGACGTCTCGTCGCCGCCGCGCGGCGCCAGACAGGCGGATAACGGGCGGCAGGGCCGCTCGGGCCGCCGGGGGCGCGGGTCAAGGACGGGCGATGATGCCCGGCAGTCCGGGAATTCCGGGTCGGGTGAAGATGCCGTTCAGCCGCGTGAGCCGGTCGAGGGGCAGGGGCCGTCCGAAGGGAAGACTTCGGCTGAACCGCCAGAATCGTCCGGGCGCCAGGCGTCGTCCAAGCGACACGCGCCGGCTAGCAAGCGCGACGACGTGGCGCCGCCCGCGTTCACACGGCCGGTTCCCCCGCCGCCGCAGTCGGCGCTGGTCTCCGGCCCGCCACCCGTCGTGAATGTCGCCGATTGGACCTTCGCCGCGCCGCCGGCGAAGACCGAGCGCGAGCGCCGCGGCGAGGCGCCAGATCCCTTCGCCGGGGCGCCGCGTCGGTCGGAAGCGGCTACTAAAGCCGTTTCCGAAGCCGCTCCCGCAGTTGCTCCCGACGCTGCTTCCACCAAGTCCGCCGCCAAGCCTGCCCGGGGCGCCCGCAAGACCACGCCCAAGGCGCAGGCCAAACCGGAAAGCACGTCGGCCGGCGCGGCGCCCGCGACGGCGCCCGCCGCCGAGACCGGCACGGCCGCAAAACCGGCACGCAAAACCGCGGCCCGCAAGACGGCGCCGCGCAAAACCGCGAAGAAAACCGACTCGGCTTAAGATCGGTGATCGCCCGGGCCGCTGCCGGCCCCCGATCCCGCCGTCCCATGCACCATGTTCTGATCAGCTCCTGCCTCTTGGGCAACCCCGTGCGATACGACGGACGCGGCGTGACGCATAACGATGCCGTCCTGGCCCGCTGGCTGCGGGAGGGGCGTGTAGTGTCGGTCTGTCCGGAGGTGGCGGGCGGCATGCCGATCCCACGCCCCCCGGCGGAAATCGAGCCGGGTAGAAGCGCGGCCTCGGTGCTGGCCGGAAACGGGCGTGTGGTGGCGGTGACGGGCGACGACGTGACGACGCCCTTCGTGCACGGCGCACGCCAGGCGCTGGCCGCTGCGCAGACGCACGGCATTCGCATCGCCGTGCTGAAAGAGGGCAGTCCGTCTTGCGGCAGCGGCTACGTCTACGACGGCCATTTTGCGGGCCGCCGCCAGCCCGGCGTGGGCGTCACCGCAGAACTGCTGCGCGAGGCGGGCCTGTACGTGTTCAGCGAACACCAATGGGCTGAAGCCGGAGCGTTTCTGGCGCAGTTGGAGGCCGATGATGCTCGCTGAGGCGGGAGACTGGATGGTGCTGGCCGCGGTGGCCGGTGGCGGGTATCTGGCCTGGAAGGTCCTGGCGCATGCTGGCCGCAGCCGGGTGCTTGCCCGGACCGCCGCGTTGGTCAGCCTGGCGCTTTCCGCCGTCTTCTTCTACGCCTGGTACGCGCAGTATCTGCGCTGGGAATTCAACGAGCTTGGCCGCTACTACGATTCCGTGGAGCAGGTGGTCTACACCGATTCGGGCTTCGTCTGGGTGCTGCCGGCCGGGGTGTTGCTGGCCGCCGGCCTGATGTTTGCCTGGCGCGGCTGGCGGCGCTGACAGGACAGTTGGCGCCGCGCCGCCGCCGAACAGTATCCGGAATAGCCGGACGCTCGCGTCAGTAGGCGCGGTATCCCCGGTAGCCGCGGCTTTCCATGCAGGAATCCCGCGCGCGGTTGTAGGAATCGATCATGACCTTCGTCGTCCACGGGGTGATGTTGGACGGGTCATGGCCGCTTTCGTTCATGGCCCAGCGCCGGCATTCGTACGAGGCATCGGCCAGCGCGATTTCGGCCTGGGGCGCAGGGGCGTATACGACGGGCGGGTTGGCCGGGACGGCCACTGGCACGGGATAAACGACCGGCGGCGCCTGATAGACGGGCGCGTTGTACACCGGCGGCGCCTGGTAAACGGGGGCGTCATACACCGGCGCGGCTTGGTAGACCGTCGTGCCGTATACCGGCATGGCGACGGGTGCGGCGTACAGGGGGGGACTGGTATAACCCACCCCCGACGAATACACGCCGGTCCGCACGTATCCGGGCCTTGAACTGGCTGCGATGAGACCCACCGACGTCAGCGCCACGGCGCCGCCGATCCACCAGCCGTTCGAGCTGCCGCGGTAATGATGATGGCCGCCGCCATAACCGCCCCAATATCCGCCGCGTCCGCCCGCCATTGCGGGTGCGCTGGCAACCGCCAGCACCAACGCCGCCATCGTCACCCGGCCAATAAACCGCTTCATGATCTTGCTCCTCGGCCGCCCGGCGCCGGCACCTTGCCATCAGGCCGGGCGATAGGCGTAATGTACTGCTCGGCCGACACGAGAAGAATGTCCCCAGACGCTACGGGAATTTCAACTGATTTCAGAAGGGTGACGGGCGAAACGCAGTGAAATGAACCATCAAGGGTGCCGCAAATTGGTCTCGCGGCCAGTGGCGGAATCAGGGGATCGGTAGTATTTTTTTGCGATGATCACGGCACTACCGAATACAGCGTCCCAGGACAAGCGTCTTACCAAGGGCGAACGCACGCGCAAACAGCTTTTGGCCGTCGCCGCGGCCGAGTTTGCCGAACGCGGTTTCCAGCACACCCGGGTCAGCGACATCGTCGCCCGCGCCGGCGTGACCCAGCCGGTGTTCTATCAATACTTCACCAGCAAACAAGCGGCCTATGACGAGCTGGTGGGGCTGTTCGCCCAGCGGTTGCGCCAGGCAATCAGCGAGGCACGGCTTCCCGGCCACCTGCAGGGCGAAGCTCTGGTGAACCGCATCCGGCAGGGCATAGGGACACTGCTCGCCATCCTGCAGGAAGACCCAAACCTCACGCGCATCGGCTTTTTCCAAGCCGAAGCGGCCGAGGCGCTCAAGGATGAACTGGTCATCCTGATCGCCGAAAACGTCAGGTCGGAGCAGCGAGCGGGACTTTTCCGCCCGGAAATATCGCCCGAGTGGTTCGGCCAGTCGCTCATAGCCATCATCGAACGTTTCACGCGCCTGCTGCCCGACGCGGCCGGGCAGCAGGCGGTGGCGGAGTTCATGACGGATCTGCTGCTGGATGGGATGCGTAGGCGGTAGGGGGGCTAGGTGGTTTCATTAAATCCGCACAACCCTGGAAATACGAATAGTTCGAAAGCTCGGCAGAGGGGGGGCTGATTTGTCGGAAAGCTGGATCCGGCTATGCCATTCGTGCGCAATCGCGCCCTTACTCCACACGCGCCCCGGAAGCCGCCACCACCTTCCCGGCCGCTTCATAGTCCGCCTTCAGCAGCTCTTGAAATTGCGCCGCCGACTTCGCTTCGGCTTCGACGCCCAGCGAAGCCAAACGCGACTGCACCTTGGGATCGGCCAGCACCTTATTGACCGCCGCGTTGATCTGGTCACGGTCCGCAGCGGAGATGCCGGCCGGAGCCAGCAGGCCTAGCCAGGAATCGAAGGCGTAGCCGGGCAGGCCGCTTTCGGCGACGGTGGGCAGGTCGGGGGCGAAGCGTGAACGCGCCTTGCCGGTGTAGGCAAGGAACGTGACGCGGGGATCGTTGCGGTACGCGGTCACCCCGATGGTGGCAGCCGTGACGGCCTGGACGCGGCCGGCCAGCAGTTCGGTTACGGCGTCGCCGGTGGACTTCATGGGGATGTGCTGCATCTGCGCGCCGGCGGCGGTCAAGAACGATGCCATGCCCAGGTGCGAGGCGCTGCCGTTGCCGGCGGACGCGTAGTCGTAGGCGCCGGGCTTGGCCTTGACGGCCTGGATGAATTCGGCCGTGTTCTTGGCGTTCAGCGAGGCCGACGCGAGGATGATGTAGCCGGTGTTGCCGATGTAGGCGACGCCCGTGAAGTCCTTGTAGGGGTCGTAGCTGAGCGTCTTATAGAGATATCCGGCGATGTTGTGGCTGGCGGCGGCCAGCACCAGGGTGTTGCCGTCGGGCTTGGCGCGGGCGGCCTGGGCGGTGCCCACGGTGCCGCCGGCGCCGGCGCGGTTTTCGATCACGATGGAGGCGTCCAGGGCCTTGCCCAGTTCGTCGCCGATCGCGCGCGCGATGGTGTCCTGGACCGCGCCGGTGCCGTAGGGCACGACGATGCGGATGACGCGTTGGTCGGCCTGCGCGGCGCCCATGCCGGCGACGGCCAGAGCAAGGGCGAGCAGGGTGGTGCGGCGTGCAGCTTGGAATCGGGTGGTCATGAAGCGGACTCGTGGTTGGGCGCGCGCCTGTCGGAATGCGGCGCGGGCATGGCGGCGTTGGACTCTAATCACTTAAGCGGTCGGGACCAACGAATTAATCGCCGCTTGTTTATTGCTTCCAGCGATAAGGCCCGGCCGCCGCTAAAGGGGACAGACCATGGGCTTTATCATGTGGCCATCGCCCAAGCCGCGCCCCCAAGTTGCCGGCTCCTTTTTTTATCCGGCGTCCCTGCCCTGATCGCACAGGAGATTTATTAGTGGTTCGATCCGCAACGACAGCATCCCGATCCCTTCCATCCCGCCACCATGCCGCCGTTTCCTGGCGGCGCAGACGGGAAAGGCCCTGGCTGGCGGCCTGGCTGCTGGCGGCGATGCTGAGTTGTTTATCGTTCCTGTGGCATGCCCCGGCCATGGCGGCGTTTCCGCTCTTGACCCCGGCGGCGGCGGCCGAACCTGCCGCCGCACCGTCGGCGCTGACGCCCGCCGCGCTGGCCGATTTGCTGGACAATCCCCAAGCACGCCAAGCCCTGATCGATCAGCTTCGTGCGCAGGCGGCAGGAGACAAACCGGCCGCCGCAGGCGCCCCGCCATCCAAAACCACAGCGGCGAAGCCGACGCCCGCCACGCCGGCCGAGCCGACGTTGCAGGAGCGCATGGCCAACGGCGTTCAGCGGTTCCTGACCGGGGTTGCGGCCGACATGGGGCAGGGCGTTGACGACATGCGCGCGCTGGCCTCGGGCCAGAACCTGCGCATGGACAGCGGCGAGGCGCGCAGCGCGCTGCTGCCACTGGCCCTGGCCGCCGCAGCGACCATCATCGCTTTCATCCTGCTTCGCATGATCGCCATGCGCATCTACACGCGGATCGACCATTGGGTGGCCGAGCACGGTTGCGAAACCGGCACGGCGCCCGTGCGCGGCAGGCCGGCGTCCATGAAGGTGCTGACGCGCCGCGCTGGCGCCATCGTGGGCGCGCTGGCGATCGACGTTGCCGTCGTATTGCTGGCCGCCATGGCTGGCGGCGCGGCGGCGTTGTGGAGCACGCCGGGGCGCGGCACCCTGGACGGACTGGCCTCGCTGTTCCTGCAGGCCTTCGTGGCGGTGGAGATCGTGAAGGTGCTGATCCGCACGGTGTTCGCCGTGCGCCATCCGCATCTGCGCCTGTTGCCGATGTCGGACGAGCTGGCCAAATACTGGAACGCGTGGCTGGTGCGCATTGTGGCGGCGGCGGGTTACGGCACGCTGGTGGTCGGGCCCGTGATGGCGGCGGCGTTGTCGCCGGCGCTGGGCCGGTTGACCACGATGCTCATCATGCTCGCGGTGTACGTCTACGCCGTGCGCGTCATCTGGCATAACCGGCAGGCCGTGCGCGAACGCCTGGACCGCCGGGCCGCGGGCGCGGCCACGTTCATGGGATCGCGGCTGCGGCTGCTGTCGCGCATCTGGCACGTGCTGGGCATCGTCTACTTCACGATCCTGCTGGTGGTCAGCCAGGTCGACCCGACCGATGCGTTGCCGTTCATGGCCCGCGCCACGGCGCAGACGCTGCTGGTCATCGGCGTGGGCAGCCTGCTGATCCTGTTGCTGAACGCGGTGCTGGCCAAGCCGATCCGTCTGTCGGACGACTTGCGGCGGCGCCTGCCGCTGCTGGAGGCGCGCGTCAACGCCTACGTGCCGGCCGCGCTGAAGGTGGTGGGCTGGATCATCCGCATCGTCATCGTGCTGCTGATCCTGGACGCGTGGCGGGCGTTTGACCTGTCGCGCTGGCTGGCGTCGGACGCCGGCGCGGCCGCGATCAAGGTGGTGCTGAATATCGTCATCGTGCTGATGATCGCGATGCTGGCCTGGACCGTGATCGCCAGCATCATCGAACACCGGCTGAGCCAGAGCGAAGAACGGGGCATGCCCAGCGCGCGCGAGCGCACGTTGCTGGCGCTGTTCCGCAACGCCGCGCTGATCGTCATCGTGACCATGACGCTGATGGTGCTGCTGTCGCAGATTGGCATCGACGTCGGTCCGCTGATCGCGGGCGCCGGCGTCGTGGGTCTGGCCATCGGCTTTGGCGCGCAGAAGCTGGTGCAGGACATCATCACGGGCGTCTTCATCCAGCTTGAGAACGGGATGAACGAAAACGATGTGGTGCAGGTGGCGGGCGTTTTCGGGACGGTCGAGAAGATGACCATCCGCTCGGTCGGCATCCGCACGCTGGACGGCGGCTACCATCTGGTGCCGTTCTCGTCGGTGGACGTGGTGGCCAACCACATGCGTGACTTCTCGTATCACCTGGGCGAGTACACGATCGCGCATCGCGAAAGCGTGGACGATGCCATCGAGCATCTGCGTGCGGCGTTTGCCGAGCTGATGACCGATTCGGTGCTCGGACCGGAGATCCTGGAAGACATGACGGTGGCGGGTGTCACGGCGGTCAACGACAAGGGCGTGACCATCCGCATCCTCATCAAGACCACGCCGGGCATGCAGTGGGCGGTGCAGCGCGGCTACAACCGCCTGCTCAAGAAGCACTTCGACGCCGCGGGCATCGAGCTGCCGTACCCGCACACGGTGGTCTACTTCGGGCAGGACAAGCGCGGCTTTGCGCCGCCGGCCAACGTGCACGTGCAGGCCGAGCGTGTGGACGAGGGCGACAGCGCGCGCGCCGCGGGCCATACGCGCCGCCGCCTGAAGCCGGAAGCCAGCAACGAGGATTCGGCCGAGGTGCTGGGCAATGAGCTGGAGGCACGGGCCGAGGCGGAAGCGGAGGCCGAAGCAGGGGCCGAAGCAGCGGCCGAAGCCAACCCGGCGCGTACGGAACCCCGCCGCACCTAGGCTAATCGGAAAAAAAATATTTGCATGGGCAGTGATACCTTTTGCTTTCTCGGCTGGCATGGGAAATAGAACCCACCAGATCGAGGTCGCTGCACCATGCAAATTCCCGCTTTTCCCAAACGTCCCAGTCACGGATTGACGCTGGGCGCCGCCTGCGTGGCGGCCGCGCTTGCGTCCGGCATGCCCATGCTGGCCGTGGCCCAGCCGGCGCCCGCGCCGCAGCAACAGCTTGATGCCCGCCACACGTTCGACATTCCCGCGGGGCCATTGGGCAGCAGCCTGGCCCGGTTTGCGATGCAGGCGGATATTGCGCTGGCGTTCGAGCCGGCGCTGACCGATGGGCGTAGCAGCGCCGGTTTGTCGGGTGGGTATACGGCTGCCGAGGGCGCGCGCCGGCTGTTGGCTGGCAGTGGCCTGGAAATGGCCGCGCGTGCTGACGGTTCGTACACCTTGCGCCGGCGGCCCGTGGGCGACGAAGCCGCGATGCTGCCCACCGTTACGGTGACCGGCAAGGGTGCCTACGACGGCGCCAACCCCTATTTGGTAAGCAGCGCATCAACGGCCACGAAGACCGACACGCCGCTGATGGAGACGCCGCAGTCGATCTCGGTGGTGACGCGCGAGCGCATGGTGATCCAGGGTGCGCAGACCGTCAGCGACGGCTTGAGCTACACCGCCGGCGTGCACAGCAATGTTTCGGGCGACAACCCGACCGACAACACGTTGATGGTGCGCGGCTTCCAGCAGATCAATACCAATGCCTACACGGACGGCTTGCGCAACAACCAGACCGGGTATTTCTCGCCGGAGCCATTTGGCATGGACCGTATCGAGGTGTTGAAGGGGCCGTCGTCGGTCCTGTATGGCCAGGGTTCGCCGGGCGGCACGATCAACTTCGTGTCCAAGCGCCCGCTGTTCGAATCGCACCGCGAGGTCACGGCGTCGGTAGGCAACCACGACCTGGTGCAGGGCGCGATGGATATCGGCGATGTCCTGGATGCCGATGGCACGCTGGCCTATCGGCTGGTTGCGCTGGGCCGCGACGCCGACAGCGCCATCGACGGCATTCCCGATGACCGCATCTACGTCGCCCCGAGCCTGACGTGGGCGCCGTCGGCGCGCACTTCGTTCACGCTGTTGACGTCGTATCAGCGCAACCGCAACCTTTTCACCAGCAACCTGCCGTATTCGGTGCTGGATGGCTCCAATCCCAATGGACGCGTGCCGCGCCACCGCTCGCTCAATGAGCCGGGGTTTGACCGCGAGCAAAGCGAGCAGACCAGCATCGGCTACGAGTTCAGCCACGCGTTTTCGGATGCCTGGACGTTTCAGCAGAACGCCCGCTATACGCACTTCACGGGCTACGTAGACCAGCTCTTTCGCAATAGCGGCGTCATCGATGGCACCACAATCGCGCGCTATTATCAGCTGCGCGACCAAGATAGCGACAGCTACGCCATCGACAACCGGCTGGTCGGAAAATTCTCGACGGGGCCGCTGGATCACACGGTGCTTTTCGGCGTGGACTACCAGTACAGCGACCGCAGCGCCGACTCGCAGACGGGCAACGCGCCATCGATCAACATCTTTCGTCCGGACCGCAGCGTGCGCATCGACACGTCGCGCTACACGTCGCGGCTGAGCACGGCCGACACGACGCGTCAGATCGGCGCCTACGTGCAGGACCAGATCAAGCTGGACAATTGGGTGGCCACGCTGGGCGGGCGCTACGACTGGGCCAACCAGCGCGCGCGCAATCGCCTGCTCGATACGCGCACCGACACGTCGGCGCAGGACTTCTCGGGCCGTGTGGCCTTGGGCTACACGTTCGGCAGCGGCTTTTTCCCGTACGCCAGCTATGCGGAGTCGTTCACGCCGCTGACGGGCAGCGACATCAACGGCGCGCAATTCAAGCCCGAATCGGCGCGCCAATATGAAGTGGGCGTGAAGTATCAGGCGCCGGGCTCGGACAGCTATGTGACCCTGGCCGCGTTTGATCTGCGCCGGCAGAACGTGCTGACGCCCAATCCGCAGAACACGTCGTTCAACGTCCAGGAAGGCGAGGTGACCTCGCGCGGCATCGAGCTTGAGGGCGTGCTGCGTCCCATCGAGGGGCTGAACGTCATCACCTCGTACACCTTCAACGCCGTCAAGGTGACCAAGGACAACCCCAACTTTGCCGGTCTCAGCAACCAGGGCAAGGTGCCGGTGCGCGTGCCGCGTCACCTGGCATCGCTGTGGACGGACTACACGCTGCAGTCGGGCGCCCTGCGCGGTCTGACGATGGGAGCGGGGGTGCGCTATACGGGCACGACGTTTGGCGATGCGCAGAACACCTTCAAGGTGCCTGCCTACACCTTGGTCGATGCGATGGTCGGTTACGACTTCGGACGCGCCAACTCGTCGTTGCGCGGCCTGAGCGCCGCGATCAACGTGCGCAACCTGACCGACAAATACTACGTGGCGGGCTGCTTCCTGAACACGGCATGCCTTTTGGGTGCCGGCCGCAGCGTGATGGCGAACGTGTCGTACAAGTGGTGACGGCCGCGACTAGCCGCGCGCCTCAGTGGGGCCGCGGCAGCACCGTCGTCCAGTATCCCCCGAAGCGCGAGGCGATCTGCACTGGATAGGTCGCCTCCAGCATGGCGAGCGCCTGCTGGGGGTTGCCGACGGGGAAGGTGCCCGACACGCGCAATCCGGCGATCTCGGGGGAACAGCGCAAGATGCCGCTGCGGTAGCGCGCCAGTTCGTCGATGACGTCGGCGAGGCGCATGTCGTCCGCCAGCAGCATGCCGTGCGTCCAGGCCGTGATGGCGGGGTCCAGCGCGCGGGCCGGCTCTACGACGCCGGCCTGCAACACGGTCTGCTCGCCGGCCTGGATGACGCGCGCATCGGCCCCGTCCCGGCGCGGCGTGGCGCGCACGGCGCCTTCCAGCACGGCGAGCTGTGTCTCGCCCGATTGTTGGCGGACGTTGAAGCGGGTGCCCAAGGCCTCGAAGATGCCCTCTGCCGTCTGCACGCGGAACGGCCGGCGTGCGCCCGCGGGGTCGGCTGCGGTCTCGATGAAGATCTCGCCGCTGCGCAAGACGACCAGGCGCTGGCTGGCGTCGAAGCGCAGGTCGATGGCGCTGTGCGTGTTCAGCCGGACTCGGCTGCCGTCGGCCAGCGTGATCTGCCGAAGTTCGCCCGCGGCGCTGCGGTAGTCGGCGGTCCAACCTTCGGACTGGGCCAGCCGCCAAGCCGCCAAGCCGCCGGGAGCGGCAATGCACAACGCCGCCAGCTTGGCGAGCGCGGCGCGGCGGGATTTCGCCGGTCGGTCAAGCGCGGGCATGGCCAGCGCCGCAGGCGCTTCGCCCAGCTGCGCCAGCAGTCGCTCTGCGCGCTGCCACGCGCCTTCATGCTCGGGGCTACGGGCGCGCCATGCCAGCCAGGCGCGGCGGTCATTGTCGGATACCGGCTCGTCGTTCATCACGACGAGCCACTGCGCGGCCTCGTCGAGGATATCGCCGCTGATGACGGCCACCGGATGCCTGGCGTTCATTCCATGCACGCCAGGCATTGCCGAAAGGCGCGCGCCATGTAGCGTTTGACGGTGATGAGTGAGACGTCCAGCCGAACGGCGATGTCTTCGTATTTCATGCCTTCCACCTGCGACAGCAGGAACGCGCGCCGCACCGGGGCGGGCAGCGCGGACAGCATCGCATCGATTTCCAGCAGGGTCTGCAGGATGATGAGCTGGTGTTCGGGGGAGGGCGCCAGATCCTCGGGCAATGCTGCCAGCGCTTCCTGGTAGGCGCGTTCAAGATCGCGGCGCTGGTACCAGTTGACCAGGATGCCGTGCGCCACGGTTGTCACGTAGGCGCGCGGCTCGTTCAGCAGCGCGGGCAGGCGCGAGGCGAGGATGCGGGTGAACGTGTCGTGCGCCAGATCGGCGGCGTCGCTGCCGTTGCCAAGCCGGCGCCGCAGCCACTGCTGCAGCCAGCCATGATGATCGCGATACAGCGCGTGGACTTGTTGTTGGTGTTCTGAGGTGTTCGCCGTCATGGCCCGAATCGCGCTCATGCGGGACATGATCGCACAAATGCAAATAAGAGTATTTCGCATTGTATTGGGGCGCACGAGGCGGCGCAAGAATGGCGCGTGGTGTAGGCCGGGCCGGTTGCGCGTTCGATGGGGCGCGGATCACACCGGCCTGGCCGAAGGCTTACCGCTCCGTCTGCACGCCCGCCGCGTTCAGGCGTTCCGTTACGGCCGCGTAGCCGGCGCGCGTCATGTTGGTCTTGCGGATCGCCTGGTCGCAGGCCTTGCGGTCGTCGGGGCATCCGGCCTTGGCGGGCATGTCGTTCGCCACAACGAAGTAGTCGATCACGAACTTGGCCACATACTTCTTCGCGGGCTTGCCTTGCAGGAATGCGGCGATGTCGGCGCGAAAGTCCGCAACGGTCTTCTCGGCGACGGGCGTCCAGTTCTGACACTGCGAGAACGTGGCGACGCCATCTGCGAAGGCCAGCTTGGCGCAGGTCAGCATCAGACCATCGGCGGGCTTGGCGCCTGCGGGCAGCGTGGCGCGGACCGTGGCCCCGCGCGTGCCCGCGAACGTGACCGCGCCCGCCTTCACCGCCGCCGCGTCGATCGTTGCCTTGAACACGAAGGGCTCTTCGACCACGGCCGGCAGCTTGTCCGTCGGACCCTTGGCGTACATATCCGAGACGTCTGCGGGGTCCACACGCGATATGTCCATCATCCGGCCCAGCAGGCGCCAATCGGCCGCGAGCAGCGCGTCATGCTCTTCGCGTATGCCGTATTCGAGCACGGCCCGTTCGATCTCGGTGGGCGTGTACGCGGCGTGGGCCAGCGTGGGCAGCAGCGCGGTGGCAAAGGCAGCAAATGCGACGGGAAGCGACTTCATGAAGACTCGGTAGAAAGAAAAGGTCCGCAAGGGTAACCGAGATACGCGACATGGGATCGGGTGAATAAGCGGCTTGCGGTATAAACGAGCACCATCATTTCTGAGCAAGGGAGTCTCGTGTCCAGCAAACCCGGAGCAGGTCGTTTCATTGCCGCGACCGTCGGCGCGATCAGGCAGCACGGCCGCGCCATGCTGGCCGCCGCGCCCTGGTCGTTGGCGGTGTTCACGCTGACGTTGCCATTCGCGTTGACGACGTCCCGGCTGTACGGGTTTCTGGATTGGCTGATCCTCGCGTTGGCGCTTGTCTGCCTGATCGCTTTCGCGCGCACCACATACGCCTGGCATCGGGTCATTCTGCTTGGCGAGACCGCGCATGCGGCCACGGCACGCGGCGGCAACTCGGAAGCCCGGCATTTGGTGTTGCTGGGCGGGCTGACCATTGCAGTCATGGCCCTGGCCCGCGCCACCGGCGATCTGCCTTATGTGCTGTACATGTTGATGGGCGGCGCCAACGAACCGCTGTTCTACGGCGTGCTGATTGCGTTATTGACGGTGGTGTGGGTGCCGGTGTTGTACGGATTGGCTGTTTACGGACTCTGCCTGCCTCGCGCCGTGGTCAAGGGCGCGTACGGATTTGGCGTGGTGCGCGCCGCGACGCGTTATCCGCGCTGGCCGTTGATGTTGGGGTTTGTTGTGTTGCTGATCCTGGCCGCGCATGCCGCCAATGATCTGCTTCCGTTGATGTATGACTACGTGGGCGTGCAGGCGCTGCAGGGCGTGCTGGGCGCCCTGGCGTGCGTTGCCATGACGTTCCTGCTGACGGCGATGATTGCCGTGGCGTATCGGGATTCTGGGCTCGCTTCCGAGTTGATCTGATAGTGTTTCTATTGGCCGGTGTCAGACACCCCGGGGGCGGCAGCCACATCATGGCGGCTGGCTCGTAGGGGTGTCTGACACCTAGGGCAGGGCCGCATGTGCAATGCAGCGGCCGCATTGGTGCGCATCGCACAACATCGTGCTTCCCGCGCCGTGTCTACCGCGCTCGCGGGCGCAGTCCTACGATGCCCTCACTGTCTCTTCCGACCTTGAGGATCCCCATGAACGACTCGTACAACGCCGCCCGGCGCACGCTGCTTGCCGGCAGCGCGCTGCTGGCGAGCAGCGCCTTTGCCATCGGCGCGCAGGCAGCCCCGCAGCGCAATTCCCAACCCCAACGGAGCACTTCCATGGACAGCAACACCTTCGTCACCAAAGACGGCACGACGCTGTACTACAAGGACTGGGGCGCCGGCCCGGTCGTCACGTTCTCGCATGGCTGGCCGCTCAATGCCGATGCGTGGGATGGACAACTGCACTTCCTGGCGCGCAACGGCTTTCGCGTGATTGCGCATGACCGGCGCGGTCATGGGCGTTCGTCGCAGCCGTCGGGCGGCAACGACATGGACACCTACGCCGACGATCTGGCGCAGTTGATCGAGGCGCTGGACGTGAAGAACATCGCGATGGTGGGCCACTCCACCGGCGGCGGCGAAGTGGCGCGTTACATCGGCCGCCATGGAACGAAGCGCGTGTCGCGCGCCGTGCTGATCGGGGCGGTGCCGCCGGTGATGCTGAAGTCGGCCGCCAATCCCGAAGGCCTGCCGATGTCGGTGTTCGACGGCATCCGTGACGGCGTGGCGGGCGATCGCTCGCAGTTCTACAAGGATCTGGCCGTGCCGTTCTACGGCGCCAATCGCCCGGATTCGAAGGTGTCGCAGGGCCAACTGGACCAATTCTGGCTGTGGAGCATGCAGAGCGGCCAGAAGAACGCCTACGAGTGCGTCAAGGCGTTCTCGGAAACCGACTTCACCGAAGACCTGAAGAAGATCGACGTACCCACGCTGTTCATGCATGGCGAAGACGACCAGATCGTGCCGATCCATGACTCGGCCAAGAAGGCGGTTCGCCTGGTGAAAAACGCGCAGGCGATCTACTACCCGGGCGCGCCGCACGGCCTGACGGCCACCCTGCAGGACCGCATCAACGCCGATCTGCTGGCTTTTCTGCGCGGCTGACGCGCGCGCCGCCACGCATCTACCCGGCGCGAGGGCGCCGGTTTCCGGCCGGCCGAACCGGCCGCCTTCAAGGAGATTCCGTCATGTTTACCGCAGACACTTTGGACCCCATTACGCACCAGGCCATCGATCTGGTCCCGTCCCGCTACGCCGTGCAGGTGGGCGATATCGATGCGCTGGTTGTCAGCGACGGCGTGCTGCCGCTGCCCACCTCGACGATGGCCACCAACGCCGACCCGGCAGATCTGGCCAACTGGCTCGACCACATGTTCATGCCGCCGGACGCCTTCGACTGGCCGCTGAACGTGATGGTCGCGCGCAGCGGCGACCAGACCATCCTTATCGACGCGGGGCTGGGCGGCCAGTTCTCGGGCTTTCCGCGCGCGGGCCAGTTTCCGCAGCGCCTGCAGTCGGCCGGCATTCCGCTGGAGAACGTGACGGACGTGATCATCACGCACATGCACATGGACCACGTGGGCGGCCTGCTGGTCCCCGGCGTAAAGGAGCGCCTGCGCAAGGACGTGCGCATCCACGTCAATGCGACCGAAGTCGCGTTCTGGACCTCGCCGGACTTTTCGCAGACGGTCATGCCCAAGCCGGTACCCGCCGTGCTGCGCTCGACCGCGACGAGCTTCTACGAAACGTACCGCGACCAGATCCAGGTCTTCGAGGATCGCAAGGAAGTGGCGCCCGGCGTGATCGTGCGCCTGACGGGCGGGCACACGCCAGGCCACTGTGTCGTGGACCTGATCTCCGGCGGCGAGCGCCTGATGTTCGCGGGCGATGC
Source organism: Achromobacter sp. 1012554356 (assembly GCF_059760815.1). Lineage (NCBI taxonomy): Bacteria > Pseudomonadati > Pseudomonadota > Betaproteobacteria > Burkholderiales > Alcaligenaceae > Achromobacter > Achromobacter sp. 1012554356. The sequence goes on from NZ_JCBANC010000055.1 coordinate 17,615, forward strand.
CATCTTCCCCGTGGGCTTTGACCACCCGGAATGGCACAACGGTTTCGAGCACGACCCCGAGGAGTCGGCCCGGGTGCGCGTCGGGCTGTTCCGCGAGCTGGCGGAAAACAAGGGCCTGCTCGTGGCGGCGCACCTGCCGTTCCCGTCCGTGGGCCGGGTGGCGGTTGACGGCGACGCGTTCCGCTGGGTGCCGGTCATCTGGGACTTCTGATCTCCGGCGTGCCCCCCGCGCCCAAATCCCAATACAGCCCGGTCATCAACCCGAGCGCCTGCCGCAGCAGTGCCGGCGGCAGGTGCTCGTTGGGCGCGTGCTGCGAGCAGCCGGGGTACGAGTGCGGCACCCAGATCGTGCGCAGGCCCAGCACGTCGGTGAAGATGTCGTTGGGCAGCGAGCCGCCCAGGTTGGGCAGCAGGGCGGCCTTTTCGCCGGAGGTGCGTTCCAGCGAGTCCACGGCCCAGCGCACCCAGGCGTCGTCGGGGTCGATGCGGGTCGCGCGGAACATGGATTCGCGGGTCAGCGAGATCTGCACCATCGGAAAGCCGTGGCTGTCCAGATGGCGGCGCAGGGCCGGAATCAGGTCGTCCGGGTCCACGCCCACCACGAAGCGCAACTGGCAGCGCGCCCACGCGCGCGGCGGGATGGCGTTGACGGGCGTGTCGGGGTTGCCGGTCTTGTAGGCCAGCACCTCGAACGAACACCAGCCGAACACGCGTTCGGCGGGCGACAGGCCGGGCTCGCCCCAATCGGGTTCGATCTCGGGGCCGTCCGTGCCGCCGTCCACCTGGCAGTCGGCCAGCGCGCGCCGCACGGCCGGGGGCAGTTCCTTTGGCACCCATTCCGGGATCCGGATCTGGCCAACGGGTGAGGCGATGCTGGCGATCGCGTGGGCCAGCTGCAGTCCGGGATTGGAGATCAGTCCGCCCCAGTTGCCGGAATGATGGCCGCCGGCGCGTGCCTCGATCGTGAGGTCGAAGTTCAGGCTGCCGCGCGCGCCCAGGAAGATGGTGGGACGGTTGGCGCTCAGGCGTGGGCCGTCCGAGGCGATCAGCAGGTCGGCGGCCAGCAGGTCGCGATGTTCGGTGCACAGTTCGCGCAGGCCCATCGAACCGGTTTCCTCGCCCATCTCGATCAGATACTTGGCGTTGAAGCCCAGCTTGCCGCGCGTCTCCAGCACCAGCCGCAGCGCCTCCATGTTGATGGTGTGCTGGCCCTTGTTGTCGGCGATGCCGCGGCCGTACCAGCGGCCCTCGGCCTCGGTCAGCGCCCACGGCGACAGGCCTTCCTTCCATTCCCGTTCCAGGCCCCGGATGACGTCGCCGTGGCCGTAGCCCAGCACCGTGGGCAGGGCCGGATCCTCGATCCGCTCGGCGTACAGAAACGGCGCCAGCGCTTTCGGATGCGTGAGTGTGCGGCAGGTGAAGCCCAGCGCCTCGAACGCCGGGCGGATCTCGGCCTCAAGGTAAACCGCCAGCACGGCGGCGCGTTCGGGGTTCTGGCTCTCGGTGGGCAGCGCCAGGCGGCGCGCCAACAGTGCGCGGAAGGCGCCGGAATCAAAGCAGTGTTCCGCCTGGGCGATGGCTTGTGCGCGGGTCATGGCTGGGTGGCTCCGAGGGGAAGGGGGGACGTGGTCGGGTAGAGGTGGCAGGCGACGATGGCCTGTTCGCGCAGGGCTAGCGCGGGCCGTTCGGTCTTGCATTGCGCCATCGCGTGCTGGCAGCGCGGATGGAACGGGCAGCCGGACGGCGGATGCAGCGGGTCGGGAAACGACAGCCCCAGCCCCATGTCTGGGATGCCCAGCCCGGGTTCCGGGGTCAGCACCGACGCCAGCAGTGCCTGCGTGTAGGGATGACGCGGGTCGTGAAAGAGCCGGGCGGTGGGCGCGGACTCCACCACGCGGCCCAGGTACATCACGGCCACGTGCGTGGCGATGTGCTCGACCACCGCCAGGTTGTGGCTGATGAACACATACGTCAGATTGAAATCGCGCCGCAGGTCCATCAGCAGGTTCATGATCTGCGCCTGCACCGACACGTCCAGCGCGGAGGTGGGTTCGTCGCAGATGACGATCTCGGGCCGCATCACCAGCGCGCGGGCAATGGCGACGCGCTGGCGCTGGCCGCCGGACAGCTGGCCGGGCGTGTTGTGGGCCAGCCGCGGCGGCAGGCCCACGCGTTCCAGCATGTCGATGGCCTTGTGCATCTTGGGGTTGGGAATGCCGTGCACCTCCAGCGGCAGCGACACGATCGAGGCAATGGAGCGGCGCGGATTCAGCGATGAGTACGGGTCCTGGAAGATGGGCTGCACGCGCCGGGCGAGGGCGCGCCGATCCATCTGCCGGATGTCCTGGCCATCGAGGCGGATGGCGCCTTCGGTCGGCGGCGTCAGCCCCAGCAGCATGCGCGCCAGCGTGGACTTGCCGCAGCCGGACTCGCCCACGATACCCAGCACCGCGCCTCGGTCAACCGCCAGGTCCACGCCATTGACCGCGTGCAACGTGGACCGCGGGCGGAACATCCCGGCGCGCACCGTGAATTGGCGGCTGACGCCATCGGCTTGCAGCAGCGCGCTCATGCCGGCACTCCTTCGGCGCTGAGGATGCAGCGCCATTGCTGGCCATCGGCCTGGCCGTGGATGGGAACGGCCTGCCGGCATTGCGCCTGTGCGTAGCGGCAGCGGTCGGCGAAGGCGCAGCCGCGCAAGTCGCCGACCAGCGACGGCACGACACCGGGTATGGTGCCCAGCGCCTCGCCCGGCGCCGTGCGGCCGGGCACGGGGATACAGCCCAGCAGCCCTTGCGTATAGGGGTGATGCGGCGTGGCGAAGATGTCGGCGACGGGGCCTTCCTCGACGATCTGTCCCGCATACATCACGGCCACCTGCCGCGCGATGCGCGCAACCACGCCCAGATCGTGCGTGATCAACACCATCGCGATGCCCAGTTCGGCCTGCAAGTCGGCCAGCAGCCGCAGGATCTGCGCCTGGATCGTGACGTCCAGCGCGGTGCTGGGCTCGTCGGCGATCAGCAGTTCGGGGCCGCACATGAGCGCCATCGCGATCATCACGCGCTGGCGCAGTCCACCGGACAACTGATGCGGATACTGCCCCAGCCGCTGGCCGGCCGAGGCGATGCCGACCTTTTCCAGCAGCTCCACCGCCCGGTCCCGCGCTTGCTGGCTGCTCGCCTTGCAGTGGTGGATGTAGTGTTCGGTGAGCTGTTCGCCGATGGCGTAGGCGGGGTTGAGCGCCGTCATGGGCTCTTGAAAGATCATCGCCATCTTGCTGCCGCGCAGCGCGTTGACGCGCCGCCCGCGCGCCTTGGACAGGTCTTCGCCCAACACCGCCAGCCGGCGCGTGCTGCGCCGGGCGGCCTTGGGCAAGAGGCCCATGATGGCAAGCGAGGTCATGGACTTGCCGCAGCCCGATTCCCCCACGAGGCACAGCGTTTCGCCGCGCTTGACCTGGAAGGACACGTCGCGCACCGCGTGCAGCGGTCCGCGTGGCGTGGCGATGTCGACGGTCAGGCCCTGGACGTCCAGGACGATATCGGTGCCGTTCATGCTCAGGCCCTCTCTTCAGGCGTCAGGAGTTGATGCAGTCCGTCGCCGGCCAGGTTGATCGCGAAGATCAGCAGCGCCAGCGCCGACCCGGGTATGGCGATCAGCCAGAACGAGAAGAACATGTAGGCCTTGGCCTCGGAGATCATCAATCCCCACGACGGCAGCGGCGGCTGCACGCCCAGGCCCAGGAAGGACAGCGAGGCTTCCAGCAGGATCGCGCTGGCGGCTTCCAGTGTGGCAATCACGATGAGTTGCGGCACGACGTTGGGCAGGACTTCGCCCCAGACGATGCGCCACGTGCTGGCGCCGGCGGCCTGCGCGGCGGCCACGTACTCCAGCGACCGCACCTGCTGGGTGGCGCTGCGCATCACGACGGCGTAGCGGTCCCACTTGAGCAGGCCCAGCACCAGAATCACCACCCACAGCGAGCCGCCGACGATGGCCACGGTGGCCAGCGCCACCAGGATCACGGGCATGGACAGCCGCGTGGTGATGAGGAACGACACGGCCATGTCGACCTTGCCGCCGAAGTAGCCGGCCGCCATGCCCATCGCCGTGCCGATGAGGCCCGAGATGAGCGCAACGCTGATGCCGATCAGCAGCGAGATGCGCGCCCCGTAGAACAGACGGGACAGGTAGTCGCGTCCCAGCTGGTCGGTGCCCAGCGGATGCAGCCAGGTGCCTTTCTCGTACCAGACAGGCGGGACGGTGCGGTTGGCAAGGTCCTGGAAATAGGGATCGTGCGGCGAGATCCACGGCGCCAGCAGCGCGATCAGCACGATGATGAAGAGGATGCCGCCGCCGGCCAGCAGCGCTTTGTTGCGCCGCAGGCGGCGCCAGCGCAGCGTGGACGCGGACAGTTCCAGGGGAGCCGCGGCGGGGGTGGCGGGCGTGAGCGTAGGCGTGTTCATGTCAGGACACCCGGATGCGCGGATCGAGCCACGCGTTGGCCACGTCGGCGGCAAGCGTCAGCAGCACATACAGCACCGACAGCAGCAGCACGATCAGCTGCATGACCGGATAGTCCTTGTATGTGATGCTCTGATAAGCCAGGTACCCAAGGCCGTCGAGCGCGAAGATGGTCTCGATGACCACCGAGCCGCCCAGCAGGTAGCCCAGCTGCACGGCGGCCAGCGCCACCACCGGCACGATGGCGTTGCGCAAGGCGTGCTTGAAGATGACCTTGCGCGCCGGCAGGCCCTTGGCCCGCGCGGTGCGGATGTAGTCGGCGCCCAGCACCTCGATCATGCCGGCGCGGATCAGGCGCATGAATGCCGGCGCGACGTAGTAGCCCAGCGCGATGGCGGGCATGACGAAGTGCTGCCACGTGCCGCTGCCCGACACCGGCAGGATGCGCAGCGAAATCGAGAACAGCATGATCAGGATCAGCGCGAAAAAGAAGTTCGGCAGCGCCTGGCCCAGCACGGCGATCGCCAGACAGACGCGGTCGATGAGGCTGCCCTTGTACAGCGCGGCCAGCACGCCCAGCGGGATCGAGATGAAGAGCGCAAAGGCGAGTGCCGCCATGCCCAGCTTCAACGTGGTCGCCAGCTTGGACAGGATCAGTGGCCCGGCCTCGGTCTTGAAGTACACCGACGTGCCGAAGTCGCCCTGCAGGATATGCCAGAGCCAGTCGGCGTACTGGACGATGATCGGGCGGTCCAGCCCGTAGGTCTTGCGGATCATGTCGATGTCGGCCTGCCGCGCGCCTTCGCCGGCCAGCGCCAGCGCCGGGTCGCCCGACAGGTGCAGCAGCAGGAACGCCAGGATCGACACGGTCAGCGCCACCAGCGCCGCCAGGCCCAGGCGCCTCAGCGTGAAATAAAGCATAGGACTTCCTCTCTGTTCAGCAGCGCCGGGCGTTTGCTAAGCCCGCCCGGCGCGGACCGCGCCTTACTTCCAGCTCATGTCCCAGAAGCGCACCAGCTCGTCCGAGTAGGGCTTGAAGTTCACGTCCTTGGTGGCGACGTAGTAGGCGGGCAGCGTCCACAGGGGAACGGCGTAGGCCTTTTCCGCGATGATGTCCAGCGCCTCTTTGTAGGCCGCGTTGCGCGGCCCGCTTTCGATGGTGTTGTCGCCCTTTTTCAAGAGGTCGCGCACCTTCGGGTCGCGGGTGATGTCGTCGCTGCCGAATGCGAAGTACACCGGCGTGGACGCCGACACGTCATTCACCAGGTTCGAGCCCCACGTCTGGTGCGTCAGCGACGCCTTGTTCGCGCGGATCATGTCGCGCATCGCGGCGTACTGCAGGAAGTTCAGCTTGGCGCGGATGCCAACCGCCTGCAGGTAGTTGATGATGGCTTCGGTCTGGTTGCGTTCGCGGTACGCGACGATGTCGATGTCAAAGCCGTTGGGATAGCCCGCTTCGGCCAGCAGCTTCTTGGCCTGCGCGGGATCGTACTTGTAAGTGGGCGCGCCTTCCTGCGTGCAGCCCACCTGCGACGGCGTGCAAATGGTGTTGATGAGCCCGCCGCCTTCGCCCACGATGTTCTTGAGCATCGCGTTGCGGTCGATGGCGTGAATGATCGCGCGGCGTACGCGCTCGTCCTTCAGTTGCGGCGCGGGCGTGCCTTCCAGGATGTTCATCTGCATGAACACGATGCGCATGGTGTTGCCGGTGACCATCTGCAGGTTCGGCATGCCGCCCAGCTGTTCGGCCTGGTCCTTGGGCACGCTCATGATCAGGTCTTCGCCGCCCGAGATGACCTCGGCCATCTGGGTCTGGCGGTCGGGGATGAAGCGGATGACGACCTTGCCGATCTTGGGCTGCGCCTTGGGCGAGTCCTTGAAGTAGTCGGCGTTGCGTTCCAGCGTGATGGACTTGCCCGGCTGGTAATCGACGACCTTGTAAGGGCCCGAGCCCACGGGCTTGGCGTTCATGCCCTTGGGGCCGACTTCCTGGTAATACTTTGCCGGGTGGATGGCGACGGTGGTGGAGAGGTATTCCTTGGCGCCGGGGAAGGGCTCCTTGGTCGTCAGGCGCACCTTGTACTTGTCGATCTTTTCGACCTTGTCGATCCACGACACGTTCTGCTGCGTGACCGCCTTGTTCTTCGGATCGGCCACGAAGTTCAGCGTGTAGACGACCGAGTCGGCGTCGAACTCCTCGCCGTTGTGGAATTTGACGCCTTCGCGCAGCTCGAATTCCATGGTCTTGTCGTCGACCTGTTTCCAGCTCTTGGCGAGCTGGCCCTTGTACTCGTTGGTGACGGGGTCGCGGTACAGCAAGGTGTCCCACACGTTGGCGGCAATGATGACGCCGATGCGGACGTTGTTGAAGTACGGGTCGACGCTTTCCGGCGCCTGGTCGTAGGCCATGCGCAGGGTGTCGTCTTTCTTGCCGGCAAGCGCCGGCTGGGTGGCCAGCGCGGCGCAGGCAAGCAGCGCGGCAGCCAGCGCCTTGAGCGGCGTGGAACGGCGGGAGGACTGCGCGGGTGCAGCGCGGGTGAAGCAGCAAGGGGTGAAGCGACAAGGTGTGAAGCGACTTTCAGCCATGGTGAAGGCTCCTCTTGATGACACTACATGTGTTGCGTATCTATCGTCTCGCTCCGGCTCTTGAGCGCCGCATCGCATTTGCGCTGCAGGTGCTGCCGCATGATGGCTGCCAGCCGGTCCGCGTCGCGCGCGGCAAGGGCCTCCGCCATTTCTATGTGTTCGCGCATCGCCAGATCCCATTTCTGGCGATTCTCGTTCGAGACGAAGCGCAGATTCTGGATCCGCGCGTTCTGCGCGTCGTAAAGCTGTTTGAGCAAACTGTTGTGCGCCGCCAGGCTGATGCGTTCGTGGATCTCGCGGTTGACGCGGAAGTACGTCGGCAGATCGTGGCGCGCATGGCTGGCCATCATTTCGTAGGTCAGCGCGCGGATCTCGGCAATCTCGACATCCGTCGCGCGCTCACACGCAAAGCGGCACGACATGGCCTCCAGGCCGCCGATCACTTCGAAGGCCTCGCGGATGTTGGCTTCCGACAGCGCGACCACCTGCGCGCCGCGGTTGGGTTCGATCTGCACCAGGCCTTCGGCGGCCAGCACGCGGAACGCCTCGCGCAGCGGGGTGCGCGACACGCCAAGCAGGTCGCACAGCGCGCGTTCGTTCAGCCGGGTGCCGGGCGGGAACTCGCCCTGGATGATGCGTTCGCGTAGCGATCCGGCCGCCGATCCCGCCAGCGTGCGTCCGTCGCCGGCGGCGCGAATGGCCGGCGGGGCGGAGTCGGTGGCGAGATCGGACGAGGCAACAGCCTCGGCGTGATCCGGCGAGAAGCTAGGATCGCTGCGCATTGGTATACAAAAATTCCCCTTGTTTTCGCAGACTATAAACCTGTCTTCCCTGCGGTTTTGATGGGTGTATACCCTAGGTTATCGACGTAAAAACAATGAGATAGAGTGACGCATGCCGCAAGTCCGCCAGGCCGCCGAGCGCTGCCTGACCGCCGCGCAAAGTGCCTTGGTATACAAACCGTCCACATTGGGGCCACGCATGCTCTCGCTGAACACCCACCCGTCCGGCCGGCATTTCCTGCAGATTCCCGGACCCACCAACGTGCCCGACCGGGTCCTGCGCGCCATCGACCTGCCTACCATCGACCACCGCGGACCCGAGTTCGGTGAGCTCGGCAAGGCGGTGCTGTCCGGTCTTAAACATGTTTTCCAGACCGAGTCGCCCGTTGTGATCTTCCCGGCGTCGGGCACTGGCGCGTGGGAGGCGGCGCTGGTCAATACGCTGTCGCCGGGCGACCGCGTGCTGATGGTCGAAACCGGCCACTTCGCCAGCCTGTGGCGCAAGCTGGCCGGGCGGCTGGGGCTCGAAGTGGACTACATCGAAGGCGACTGGCGTCATCCGGTCGACGCCGGCGTGATTGGCGAGCGGCTTTCGGAAGATGCGCAGCACCGCATCAAGGCGGTGTGCGTGGTGCACAACGAGACCTCCACCGGCGTCACCAGCGACATCGCCGCGGTGCGCGCCGCGATCGACCAGGCCGGTCATCCGGCGCTGCTGATGGTCGACACGATTTCTTCGCTGGGCTCCATCGACTACCGCCACGACGAATGGGGCGTGGACGTGACGGTGGCGGGTTCGCAGAAAGGGCTGATGCTGCCGCCGGGCCTGTCGTTCAACGCGGTGGGACCGCGCGCGCTGGCGGCGGCCGAGACCGCGCGCCTGCCGCGGTCGTACTGGGATTGGCGCGAGATGCTCGGGCCCAATGCGAAGGGCTATTTTCCGTACACGCCGTCGACCAATCTGCTGTACGGCCTGCATGAAGCGCTGGCCATGCTGGCGGCCGAAGGCCTGCCGCAGGTGTTCGCGCGGCATGAGCGCCATGCCCGTGCCACGCGGCTGGCGGTGGCGGGCTGGGGGCTGGAACTGCTGAGCGCGGACCCGGCCGCGCATAGTCCGGCCTTAACCGCCGTGCTGATGCCCGAGGGCCACAGCGCCGACGCGCTGCGCAAGGTCATCCTGGACCGCTTCGATATGTCGCTGGGGCAGGGGCTGGGCAAGCTGTCCGACCGCATCTTCCGCATTGGCCATCTGGGCCACTTCAACGATCTGACGCTATGCGGCACGCTGGCGGGCGTGGAGATGGGGCTGGCCGCGGCCGGCGTCCCGCACCGCCCGGGCGGGCTGCAGGCGGCCATGGAATACCTGACCCGCGCGCCGGAACGTGCGGGGCAATGAACACACAACAACGAGGGAACCGATGAATACGCTCATGCAGCAGGCGATCCAGTTCGCCAACGACCACGAATCGACCTGGGACCGCAGCGTCAAAGGCAATTTCGGCGTGCACCTGAACGATCCGCCGCCCTGGAACCGCCTGCTCGGCCCCATCCATGACCGCGGGCCGGTGTCCGGCGTGGTGGTGGTCGACGGAAAGACCGTGGCCGAGTGGGGAGAGCCGGACCGCGCCGACCTGACTTTCAGTGTCGCCAAGCTGTATCTGGCCATCCTGGCCGGCGTGGCGCATGACCGCGGCTTGCTGCCGGATGTGGACGAGCCCGTCGGCAAGCGCGTGCCGGGCATCGGCTTTGACGAAGGCCGCAACGCGTCCATCACGTGGCGCCATCTTCTGCAGCAGACCAGCGACTGGGAAGGCGAGCGCTTCGGCGTGTCGGACCAGGCGGACCGCTACCGCGCCGTCACCTTCGGCGTGCCGCCGGACGGCAAGAAGGGCGATGCGCGCCCTTTGCAGGAACCCGGAACCTATTGGGAATACAACGACGTCCGCATCAATCAGCTGTCGTACGCGCTGCTCCATCTGTTCCGCAAACCGCTGCCGGAGGTGTTCCGCGAGGCAGTCACGCGGCCTATTGGATGCAGCGAAGACTGGCAATGGGTCGGCTACGACAACGCCTGGGTCGAGATCGACGGCCAACGCATGCCGTCGGTGCCAGGCGGCTCGCACTGGGGCGGCGGCATGTCCATCAGCGCCAAGGATCAGGCGCTGATTGGGCAGATGCTGCTGAACGACGGTCAAGCCAATGGTCAGCAGATTCTGTCGCGCGAATGGCTGCAGGCCATGCGCACGCCCTGCGACATCGCGCCGTACTACGGATACCTGATCTGGCTGAATCACGAGGGCAAGGTGTTTCCCAGCGTGCCTTCGTCCAGCTTCTTCGGGGTTGGCGCGGGCAGCTCGTTCACGTGGGTGGAACCCGAACGCAAGATGGTCGTGATCGTGCGCTGGCTGAATTCGGCCCATGCGGATGCGCTGTTCGGGAAGATCCTGGCGGCGGTGGATGCGGGTGTCTGACACCAGCGTTACGAGGCCGGTGTCTGACACCCGTGCAGGCCGGCCGTGATTTCGGAACGGTGCGGCCTGGGTGTCAGACACCTGGCAATGTACGCCGCTGCAGGTGTCTGACACCCTTACGCGTTGACCGTCAAGGTGGGACGGCGCTGCTTGGGTGTCTGACACCGACATCAACACCCGGGTTTTGCGGCATGTCAGGTTTTTTCGGGCAAGATGTGACGTTCGGCCGCGCAGTGCTGCGCGGCCACGCCGCACACCCTTATCCGATCAAGGAACCACGCCATGAATTACCGCCGACTGGGAACCAGCAATCTCCGGGTCTCGCCGCTTTGCCTGGGCACCATGATGTTCGGGGAGCAGACGCCCGACGACGAGGCCGCGCGCATTGTCGCGTCGGCGCGTGATCATGGCTTGAATTTCATCGACACCGCCGACGTCTACAACGAAGGCCGGTCGGAAGAGGTCGTGGGCAAGCTGCTCAAAGGCCAACGCCACGACTGGGTGCTGGCCAGCAAGATCGGCAATCCCGTCGGCAAGGGACCGAACCTGGCGCACTACTCGCGCCAGTGGCTGATCCGCGGCGTGGAGCAGAGCCTGTCGCGCATGGGCACGGATTTCATGGACATCCTGTACCTGCACCGCGACTACCACGAAGAAAACCTGGAAGAAGCGCTGTGGGCGCTGGGCGACTTGATCCGCGCGGGCAAGCTGCGCAGCTTCGGGCTGTCGAACTTCCGCGGCTGGCGCATCGCCGAAGTGATGCGCCTGTGCGAAAAGCTGGGCGTGCCACAGCCGGTGGTGTGCCAGCCGTACTACAACATGCTGAACCGCGGGCCGGAAGTCGAGATCCTGCCGGCGTGCAAGCATTACGGGCTGGGCGTGGTGCCGTATAGCCCGATCGCGCGTGGCGTGCTGACGGGCAAGTACCTGCCGGGCCAGGCGCCCGCGGCGGATACGCGCGCCGGACGCGGCGACCGCCGCATCCTGGCCACCGAATTTCGTGAGGAATCGCTGCAGATCGCGCAGAAGCTGGTGCAGCACAGCGCGGCGCGCGGCGTGCTGCCGGGCCACTTCGCCACCGCCTGGGTGCTGGCCAATCCGGTCATCACCGCTGTTATCGCGGGCCCGCGCACGCTGGCGCAGATGGACGATTACTACGCGGCGCTGGACGTGACGATCACGCCCGAGGACGAATCCGTGGTGAACGAGTGGGTGACGCCGGGCCACGCGTCGGCGCATGGCTACAACGATCCGAGCTACCCGTTCTTCGGCCGCCCGGTGACGGCAGCGTAAACCGGCGCGGGGCCGCGCACGGCCCCGCGTAACGCCCGCCCCGCGCTAGCCCCGCCTTACCCCCGCGCAGCCGCCGGTTCAGCCGCGATGCCGTGCAGCATCATCTGTTCGGCCACCTGCGCGATGCCCATGCGCGCAATCCGTCCGCGCCGCTCGGCATCCACCATGCTGGTGATGATCGCGATCAACAATTCGCTGAGCGCGGCCGCCGTCATGTCCACGCGGAACGCGCCTTCGCGCTGACCTCGCAAAAAGAACGCGTCCAAGGTTTCCTGATAGCCGGACCAGCTGTTCATGATGTCCGGCTCCAGCTCGGTGTCGGGCTTCCAGTTGTAGATCAGGAACGCCGTCAATTCCTTGTGCGCCAGGTGCTGTTCGATCAGGCTGCGCAGCGCCGTGCGGGGCGGGGCGGTTTCCAGGTGCGAGTCCGCCAGTGCCTGCTTCATGACCTGCGCGCAATGCGTCATCAGGCGCAGCACCAGCTGGTCCCGCGTCTTGCAGAACCGGTACAAGGTCGCCTTGCTGACGCCGACGGCCTTGGCCAGCTCCTGCAGGGTCGCCCGCGGCTGATCCACCATCGCAAGCGCCAGCGCGACCAGCAGCCGTTCGTGGCCTGCCTCTTCAGACATTGCCTCCTCCCCATTTGTGGTTATCCCTGGGCCGGTATTGGATCATGGGCGATTCACTTTGTACAAACTTCCGCGGATTTATCAAGTAAAGACTTGTGAACTGTCAGATTTAAGCCTGAAAGCAGCAAATGAATCAATATTGATTCAAATCGTCCTTTCGGGTAGCATCAGCGTCTCTTTGAATTCAGAACGCGCTGCGCGGGGGTAGTAATGAAGGTGAACAAAGCATGGCAGCTGCCCCTGGCGGTGTTGGCGACAGCAATCCTCGTGGCCGGTTGCGGCGGGTCAGATGGCGGTGAGCCGCAGGCGGCGGGGCCGCGTCTGGTGCAGGCGCTGGCGGTGCAACCCCAGCGCTACACCCTGATCAGCGAACTGCCCGGCCGGGTCGAACCCATGCGCGTGGCCGAGGTCCGTGCCCGCGTGGCCGGCATCGTGCTGAGCCGGGAGTTCGTGGAAGGCGCGGACGTTAAGGCCGGCGATGTGCTGTTCCGCATTGACCCCGCGCCGTTCAAGGCAGCCTTGTCCCGAGCGCAGGGCGAGCTGGCCAAGGCGCAGGCCGCCGTGTCCGACGCGCAGGCCGTGGTCAAGCGCTATACGCCCCTGGTCAAGATCGAAGCCGTCAGCCAGCAGGACTTCGACACGGCCAACACCACACTCAAGAGCGCGTTGGCCGCGCGCCGTTCGGCGCAGGCCGACGTCGAGACCGCTCAGCTCAACCTGGACTACGCCACCGTCAAGGCGCCCATCTCGGGCCGCATAGGACGCGCGCAGGTGACCGAAGGCGCGCTGGTGGGCCAGAACGAAGCCACGCCGATGGCGACGATCCAGCAACTGGACCCGGTGTACGTGGACTTCAACCAGCCCGTCGGCGACATGCTGCGCATGCGCGCCGCCATGCAGGACGGCAGCCTGGGCGAAGGCGAGGGCGCCCGCATCGCCATCACGATCGACGGCACCGACCAGCAGCGCGAAGGGCGCCTGCTGTTCTCGGACATTGCCGTGGATCGCAGCACCGGCCAGGTGGCCCTGCGCGGCGAGTTCGCCAACCCCGACGTGCTGCTGCTGCCCGGCATGTATGTCCGGGTGCGCACGCATCAGGGCGTGGATCCGGAAGCGATCCTGGTCCCGCAGCGTGCGGTCACGCGCAGCACCGATGGCAAGCCGCAGGTGATGGTGGTCGGGGCGGATGACGTCGTGGAATCCCGCGCGGTGCAGACCGGCACGATGCGCGGCGGCGATTGGCACATCACCGAGGGCTTGGCCGCCGGCGACCGGGTGATCGTGGGCGGCGTCAGCGCCGCGGTGCCCGGCCAGAAAGTCAGCGTGACGCCCGTGAACGAGCCCAAGGTGGCCGCGGCCGGCGATGCCGCCGCGTCCGCCAAGCCATAAGCGGCCCTCATGAATCGCGCGCAAATCCGAGGTTAGACCATGTCCAAATTTTTCATTGGCCGCCCCAATTTCGCCTGGGTGGTGGCCATCTTCATCTCGCTGGCGGGGCTGCTGGCGATTCCGTCGCTGCCCGTGTCGCAGTTCCCGGTGGTCGCGCCGCCGCAGGTGACGATTGCCGCCACCTATCCCGGCGCCTCCGCGACGGTGCTCGTCGATTCGGTGACCAGCGTCATCGAGGAAGAGCTGAACGGCGCCAAGAACATGCTGTACTACGAGTCGTCCAGCAGCTCAAGCGGCAGCGCCGAAATCACCGTCACGTTCCAACCCGGCACGGACCCGGACCTGGCGCAGGTGGACGTGCAGAACCGCATCAAGAAGGCCGAGGCGCGCCTGCCCACGGCCGTGACGCAGCAAGGTCTGCAGGTTGAGCAGGCCAGCTCGAACTTCCTGATGATCTACGCCCTGACCTACAAGGGCGAGGACGCGCACAAGGACGTGGTCGGGCTGTCCGACTACGCCGCGCGCCACATCAACAACGAGATCCGCCGCGTGAACGGCGTGGGCAAAGTGCAGTTCTTCGGCGCCGAAGCCGCCATGCGCGTGTGGATCGACCCGCAGAAGCTGCTGGGCCTGGGCTTGTCGGTGGCCGATGTCAACGCGGCCATCGCCGCGCAGAACGTGCAGGTGCCGGCCGGCAGCTTCGGCAGCCGTCCCGGCGCGCCGGAGCAGGAGCTGACCGCGACGCTGGCCGTGAAGGGCACGCTGGACAATCCCGAGGAATTCGGGCGCATCGTCCTGCGCGCCAACCCGGACGGCTCGTCCGTGCGCCTGGCCGACGTGGCGCGTCTGGAAGTGGGACGCCAGAGCTATGACTTCGAAACGCGCCTGAACGGCAAGAAGTCGGTGGGTGCAGCGGTGCAGCTTGCGCCGGGCGCCAACGCCATCGACACCGTCAAGGCCGTGAACGCGCGCCTGGAAGAATTGTCGGCCTCGTTCCCCGAAGACGTTGAATATTCGGTGCCGTTCGACACGTCCAAGTTCGTCAGCGTGGCCATCACCAAGGTGGTGCACACGCTGCTGGAAGCGATGGTGCTGGTCTTCCTGGTGATGTTCCTGTTCTTGCAGAACTTCCGCTACACGCTGATCCCGACCATCGTGGTGCCGGTGTGTCTGCTGGGCACCTTCGCGGTGATGTCGGTGCTGGGCTTCTCGGTCAACATGATGACGATGTTCGGCATGGTGCTGGCCATCGGGATTCTGGTGGACGACGCCATCGTCGTGGTCGAGAACGTGGAACGCATCATGGCCGAGGAAGGTCTGTCGCCGCGCGAGGCCACGGTCAAGGCCATGGAGCAGGTGTCCGGCGCCATTGTCGGCATCACGCTGGTGCTGTCGGCCGTGTTCCTGCCGCTGGCCTTCATGAGCGGCTCGGTCGGCGTGATCTACCAGCAGTTTTCGCTGTCGCTGGCGGTGTCGATCCTGTTCTCGGGGTTCCTGGCCCTGACGTTCACGCCGGCGCTGTGCGCCACGTTTCTCAAGCCCATTCCGAAGGGCCATCACGACGAAAAGAAGGGCTTCTTCGGCTGGTTCAACCGCGTCTTCAACCGCCTGACGGGCCGCTTCGAGGCGCTGAACACGCGCCTGGTGCGCCGCACGGGCCGCTACATGGTCATCTACGCGGCCATCGTCGCCGTGCTGGCCGTGCTGTACGTGCGCGTGCCCGAATCCTTCGTTCCGCCGGAAGACCAGGGCTACGTCATCGTCGACGTGCAATTGCCGCCGGGGGCGACGCACATGCGCACCGACAAGGTGGTGGCCGACGTCGAACAGCACCTGCTGTCGCTGGACGCCATGGGCGATGCCTTCACCGTCATGGGCTTCAGCTTTTCGGGCACCGGCCAGAACGCGGGCATCGCGTTCCCCACGCTCAAGGACTGGTCCGAGCGCGGCAAGGGCCAATCGGCCACCGACGTGGCCGACAGCGTGAACGCGAAATTTGCGGTGATCGACGACGGCGCGGTGATGGCCGTCAACCCGCCGCCCATCGAAGGGCTGGGCAACTCGGGCGGCTTCGCGCTGCGGCTGCAGGACCGCGGCGGCCTGGGCCGCGCGGCGTTGACCGACGCGCGAAACCAGCTGCTGGCGCAGGCCAACAGTTCGCCCGTTATCGCCTACGCCATGATGGAAGGCCTGGCCGACGCGCCGCAGTTGCGCCTGGACATCGACCGCGAGAAGGCCGAGGCGCTGGGCGTGGGCTTTGACGTCATCAGCACGGCGATCTCGGCGGCCTACGGCTCGGCCACGGTCAATGACTTTGCCAACGCGGGACGCCTGCAACGTGTGGTGGTGCAGGCCGACGTGCGCGACCGCATGACGCCGGAAAGCATCCTGCAATTGAACGTGCCGAACAAGACGGGCGGCATGGTTCCGCTTAGCGCGTTCGTCAAGACGGACTGGGAGAACGGCCCCGTGCAGATCTCCCGCTACAACGGCTATCCGGCCTTCAAGATCGCCGGCGACGCGATGCCCGGCAGCAGCACCGGCCAGGCGATGGCCGAGATCGAGCGCATCGTGGCGGGTCTGCCGGATGGCATCGGCTACGAGTGGACGGGCTTGTCGTACCAGGAGAAGTTCGCCGGCTCGCAGGCGCCCATGCTGTTCGCACTGGCCTTTCTGGTGGTCTTCCTGCTGATGGTCGCGCTGTATGAAAGCTGGTCGATTCCGGCGTCCGTCATGCTGATCGTGCCGATCGGCGCGCTGGGTTCGGTGCTGGCGGTGACGGTGCTGGGCATGCCGAACGACGTGTACTTCAAGGTGGGGCTCATCACCATCATCGGCTTGGCGGCCAAGAACGCCATCCTGATCGTGGAATTTGCCAAGAGCCTGCGCGAGCAAGGGCATTCCCTGGCAGACGCCGCCATCCAGGCCGCCAAGCTGCGCTTCCGTCCCATCGTCATGACGTCGCTGGCGTTCATCCTGGGGGTGGTGCCGCTGGCGCTGGCCACCGGCGCGGGCGCGGCCAGCCAGCGCGCGCTGGGCGTGGGTGTGATCGGCGGCATGCTGACCGCCACGCTGCTGGGCGTGATCTTCGTCCCCATCTTCTTCGTGTGGGTGCTGTCGCTGGTGCAACGCAAGCGGGGCAAGGCCTCGCCCACGGCGACGCCCACCCCCGACGCCACGCCGCGCACGGTGCAGGAGTAATTCATGTTGCAGACCTTCTTTCCCTTGCGGATGTCCGCGCTGCTGCTGACCGCGGCGCTCGCAGGCTGCTCGCTGGCGCCGGTCTATGAACGCCCGGCGTCCCCGGTGGGCGATCATTGGAGCCTGGCGTCAACTGGCCCCGGCGAATCCGCCGCGGCGACGCTGGACTGGCAGTCCTTCGTCACCGACGACGCCTTGCGCAAGCTGGTGGAACTGGCGCTGGCCAACAACCGCGACCTGCGCCAGTCGCTGCTCAACATCGAGGCGGCCCGGGCGCAATACCAGATCACGCGCGCGGACCGGCTGCCCGGCATCAATGCGCAGGGCACGGGCACGCGGCAACGTGTTCCCGGCGACCTGAACGCCACCGGCGAGTCGGCGGTGCAAAGCAGCTACCAGGCTGGCCTGGGCCTCACGGCATTTGAACTGGACCTGTTCGGGCGCGTGCGCAGCCTGTCGGACGCCGCCCTGCAGGAATACCTGTCGACCGAGGCCACGGCGCGCAGCGCGCAGATCAGCCTGGTGGCCGAGGTGATCCAGGCCTATGTGGCCCGCGACAGCGCGCAGCGCCGCCTGGATGTCACCCGCCAGACGCTGGCCAGCCGCGAGTCGTCGCTGGCGCTGATCGTCAAGCGCCGCCAGGCGGGCACGGCCACGGCGCTGGACTATCAGGAAGCCCTGGGCCTGACCGAACAGTCGCGCGCGGAAATGGAACGCATGGACCGCGAAGTCCGCCAGGCCGGCAATGCGCTCGGCCTGCTGGTGGGGATCAGCGACCTGTCGCCGTACCTGCCGGTGCGCACGGCCGATGCCCCGATGCTGGTGCAGGAGATCGCGGCGGGCGCGCCGTCGGCGCTGTTGGAAAACCGGCCCGACATCCTGGCCGCCGAGCATCAGTTGCAGGCGCGCAATGCCAGCATCGGCGCGGCGCGGGCGGCGTTCTTTCCCAGCATTTCGCTGACCGGGCTGTTCGGCAGTTCCAGCGCGGACCTGTCGGGCCTGTTCGAATCCGGCCAGCGGGCCTGGTCGTTCACGCCGCAGATCACGCTGCCGATTTTTTCCGGCGGACGCAATGTTGCCAATCTGGACCTGGCCAGCGTGCGCAAGGACATCGCCGTGGCGCAGTATGAAAGAACCATCCAGACGGCGTTTCGCGAGGTGTCCGACGCGCTGGTGGCCACCGAGACGCTGCGCCGCGAAGAAGCGTCGCGCCTCGCGCTGGCGCAGTCCAGCCAGATCGCCATGCAGTTGTCCGAGGCGCGCTATCGCGGCGGGGTCGACAGCCACCTGCGCTATCTGGACGCGCAGCGCAGCGCCTACACGGACCAGATCACCTACATCGACGTCAGCGCGCAGCGCCAGGCGGCGCTGGCGACCCTGTTCAAGGCGCTGGGGGGTGGCTGGCCGGCCCAGCAGCCGCCGCAGGCGGCGCTGGACTGAGCGGGGCGGGCAGCGCGGGTCTGTTGCACGCTGAACCGTCCCGCGGCCTGCCGTCCGCCTACGCCTTGCGCAGCCCGGCCCGCTGCATGGACGGCTGGCCCGCGCCGTCCAGCTCCACCGGCTGCTTGCCGCGCCCGATCAGCCAGGCGCAGAACGCCGACACCACGCCCGCGAACAGCACGTACAGGCAGATCAGCCATGGCTGCCCGCCGCCTGTCTTGAGAAGAGCCGTCGCGATGATGGGTGTGATGCCCGACGCGAAGATTCCCGAGAACTGGTAGACAAAAGAAATGCCGGTGTAGCGGACCTTGGCGTCGAAGAGCTCGCAGAACAGCGCGGCCTCCGGTCCGTAGATGGCGGCATACAGGATCCCGAACGGAATGATGATGGCCAGCCAGATCAGCATCACATTGCCGCCGCTGTTGATCATCATCCAGAAGCCGGGGAAGGACGCGGCGGCGGTGATGAGCGATCCCCAGAAGTACACGCGCGTGCGGCCGATGCGGTCGGACAAGCGGCCGAAGAACGGGATGAAAAAGCACATCACCAGCGCCGCCGCCATCACCCCGATCAGCGCCTCGGTCCGCGTGATCTTCACCGACTGCGTCAGGAACGAGATCGAGAACACGCCAAAGACGTTGAAGAACACGCCGTCGATATAGCGCGCGCCCATGCCCTTGACGACGTTGCCGGGATAGCGCCGCATCATGTCCATGAACGGGATGCGGCTTTCGGCGTTCTGCGCCTTGACCGCCGTGAACTCCGGCGTTTCCTTGATGTTGAGCCGGATGTACATGCCCACGGCCACCATGGCTGCGGACGCCAGGAAGGCGACGCGCCATCCCCACGCCATGAATTGCTCGTCGGTCAGCAGGACGGACAGCAGCGCGACCGTGCCGGAGGCCAGGCACAGCCCGATCGCCAGTCCGATCTGCGGCAGCGACGCATAAAAGCCTTTTTTCTCCGGCGGCGCGTACTCATAGGCCATGAGCACCGCGCCGCCCCATTCGCCGCCCAGCCCGATTCCCTGAAACACGCGCAGCAGAAGCAGCAGGATCGGCGCCCAGATGCCGATCATCTCGTACGTGGGCACCAGACCGATCAGGAAGGTGGCGATGCCCATGATCATCAGCGTCATCACCAGCATGCTCTTTCTGCCGATGCGGTCGCCGAAGTGGCCGAAGATCAGCCCGCCCAGCGGCCGCGTGACGAAGCCGACGGCGAAGGTCGTGTACGCCAGCATGGTCGAGACCAGCGGGTCGCCGGTCGGAAAGTACAGCTTGTTGAATACGATGCCGGCGACGACGCCATACAGGAAAAAGTCGTACCACTCGATGGTGGCGCCGATCAGCGAGGCGGTGACGACTTTGCGCACCGCCGCTTCGTTTTGCTTGGCCATGTCCAGTCTCCTTTGGTGGGTCGGCCAGGCAATCTGCGCTGCCGCGGCCGGGTCTGTCTGCGATATGGATTTCCTAACCGGGGTCCGTCATTTCCATCCGGGCGGGCGTGCGCACCGTCTGCGTGCGCGCCTGCCGCACGTCTTGCAGCATGAAATCCGCCGCGCGCTCGGCCAGCATCACGACCGGCGCGTTGGTGTTGCCCGAGACCAGCGTGGGCATGATCGAGCAATCCACCACGCGCAGCGCCGACACGCCGTGCACGCGCAGGCGTTCGTCGACCACGGCCAGCGGATCGCTGCGCGGCCCCATCTTCGCGGTGCCTGACGGATGGAAGATGGTCGCGCCATATTCGCGGCAGAAGTGCAGGATCTCGTCGTCCGTTTGCACGTCCGCCCCGGGGCGGAATTCCCGTTTCATCAGGCCGGCCAGCGGCTCGGTCGCGGCGACCTGGCGCGCATACCGGACGGCGGCGACCGCCATGCGGCGGTCCAGGTCCGTCGACAGGTAGTTAGGCAGCATGGACGGCGCGTCGAACGGGTCCGTGCTGCGCAGGCGCACCCGGCCGCGCGAGGTCGGCCGCAACTGGCACACCGAATACGTGCAACCCGAAAACGGATGCACCGTGCCGCCCGCCATGTCGGCCGACAGGGTCGCGAAATGGAACTGGGTGTCGGGCGTGCGGCTGGCCGGATCCACGCGGCAGAACAGGCCGCCCTGATTGATGCCCACGGCCAGCGGACCGCTGCGCAACAGCAGCCATTGCAGTCCCATGCGCAACCGGCCGGTCAGGCTGCGCAATTGGTCGTTGGTGGTGATGGGCCGGGTGGTCTCGTAGATCAGGCGGACCTGCAGATGGTCCTGCAGGTTTTCGCCCACGCCCGGCAGGTCGCGCACGACGCCGATGCCGAACTCGCGCAGCAGGCTGGCCGGGCCGACGCCGGATAGCTGAAGCAGTTGCGGCGATTGCAGGGCGCCCGCGCACAGCACGACTTCGCGCCGGGCGCGCAGTGTGCGGACCTGGCCGCCTTGCCGGTAGCGCACGCCGCAGGCGCGGCTGCCTTCGAACAGCACGGCCATCGCGTGCGCGTCGGTCTCGATGCGCAGGTTGGGGCGGTCCTGCGCGGGGCGCAGGTAGGCCACGGCGGTGGAGCAGCGGCGGCCATTGCGCGTGGTGAGCTGGTAATAGCCCACCCCCTCCTGGTCGCCGCTATTGAAGTCGCGCACGTGCGGCACGCCCAGCTTGCCCGCGGCTGCGATCAGCGCTTCCACCAGCGGGTGCGGCGTTTTGATCGATGTGGCGTTCAGCGGACCCTGCGTGCCGCGGGTGGGGCCGGGGCCCAGATCGTTGTTTTCCAGCTTGCGGAACCAGGGCAGGCAGTCGTCCCAACTCCAGCCCGTGTTGCCGGCAGCGGCCCAGGCGTCGTAGTCCTGGCGCTGCCCGCGGATGTAGATGAGACCGTTGATGGCGCTGGAACCGCCCAGCGTGCGGCCGCGCGGCCAGTAGATGCGCCGGTCCAGCATGTTGGGATCCGGATCGGTGTAGAAGCCCCAGTTCACCACCTTGTGAAACATCGTCTTGCCGTAGCCGATGGGGATGTGGATCCAGGGATAGGTGTCTTTCGGTCCGGCCTCCAGCAGGCACACCGTGTGCGCGCCGTCCGCACTCAACCGGTTCGCCATCACGCATCCGGCCGAGCCGGCGCCCACCACGATGTAATCGACGGTATCGGACATATCCGCGCGGTCTCCCTTATATTGTTCGGCAGGTCCGACCGGCTCGCGCTCCGCAATGCGGACCAGGCCGGCATCTGAGGCGATTCTAGGAAGCGCGCGCACAGAACAAAGCACAACACGCGCTGGGGCAGACAAATGGAACAGAACATGCAGCTTCGGTTTCAAAATCGCAGTGCAGCATCGGAACCGGCGGCCGACGGCCGGTCCGATGACCCGGGCGCGCAGCAGGAGGCCGCCCGTTCGCTGCGGGCGTTGCTGGTGCTGGATCACCTGGCCCGGGCACAGCATCCGCCTACGCTGGCGCAGCTTGCGCAGCGGCTCGACATGCCCAAGACCACGCTGATGCGCCTGCTGGCGGCCATGCAGCGCGCGGGCTTTGTTGCCGCCACACCCACTGAAAACGGTTTCGTGCCGGGCCCGCAGGCCACATCACTGGCGCTGGCCACGCTGCGCGCCAGCGCCTTTACCCGGGCGTGCCGCGCGGTGCTGACCAAGCTGGTCGGCACCCTGGGCGAAACGTGCAACCTGACCGCGCCCGACGGCGACCAGGTCGTCTACATGGAGCGCGTCGAGACGTCCGAGCCCCTGCGCCTGTTCTTTGCCGTGGGCAGCCACGTGCCGATGCACTGCACGGCCAGCGGCAAGCTGTTTCTGGCCTCGATGAATCGCCTGGAGCGCAGCCGCGTGCTGGCGCGCCTGCCGCTTACGCGCAATACGCCGCGCACGCTGACCGACCCGGCCAAGCTGGATGCCGAACTGGAGCGGCTGGCCGTGCGCGGCATCGGCATCGATAACGAGGAGTTCGTGCGCGGCATGAGCGCGGTGGCGGTGCCGGTGCGCGATGGCGAGGACCGCGTGGTGGCGGCGGTGGCCTGCCACGCGCCGACTGCGCGAGTGATGCTGGACGATCTGCTGCGCGCGGTGCCTGTGCTGCAAGGCGCGGCGCAGTCGCTGCACGAGGTGCTGGCGGCGCACCGGCCGGGCGGTTAGGGCGCCATCTTCGCGCCGTCTGCTAAAGAAGAATGATCGGGCCAACTTTGGCTCGGTCGGCCACAGTTCGCCCTTTTTTTTGTCGAATTTCAACTGCTTGGCCGAGCTCTACATCGACCAGATGCTCAACAATCCGATGTTCGGCCTAGCGGAGCGCTACGAGTACGACGCACAAAATGCGTACTCAGTCGTGGGTTACATCCGCACGATGGAGCTGTGCCTGAGCGGCGGCATCTCGGAAGCAACGCCTAAGCCAGATGCCGAGGGCAACATTCAACCCGTCACGGGGCCGTCGGCGCGCCCCTGGGAAGCCTGGATCAAGGATGGTCAGAGCCTCGTCTTCAATACCTTGCTCGCGCTTGACCAAAACCTGATGCACAGTCTGGTTCCCACGTTTAGCAATCAGGGCGAACTGGATTGGAACGACTTCGGAAAGCTTTATGCTGCGGTCACCAAAATCATGACCAGCAGCGACCTCGGTGAAAAACTCATTTGGCCTAACGTTCAGGACGCGATTGCCAGTGTGCTGGCGGCTTACAACAGGGCAGTGAGCCGACTGGAAGTGAAGATTGATGCGCGGCGTGCACAACGTCGCCACTGGCGTGAACAGCGCGTCGCTCTTGCTGTACTCGCGGACGTCCACGACCCAGGTCGCCGTCCAGATGAAGTTTGGCGAGTTCGACACGTCGATGTGTAAGCAGATCGAGGAGGACCGAAACAGGCTTGCGGCGGCCATTCAGCAAGTTACTGGGGAGGCGCACAAGCAGGTGCGTTCGGTGGTGACCGCTGGTCCTCAGCTTGGCACTGAGCGATCCCTAGTTGGCGGAGCAAATGGTCGACGTGGTGCGGTGGGTCGAAGGCAACGCAAATGACCTGAGCAAGCGCTTTGGCGGGTTCATCGAGGACGCTCCCCAGCAAACGGGCGAGGTCATCGGAGACGCCCAGCGCCGGGCCGGCGACGTGCTAAATGGGCTCGAGGTACTCGCCGGCACATTGGAGCCGGATGCCCGCAATGCCTTGGCAGGCCTTCAGCTCAGCGCGTCGCAAGTCGCCGACTTGGCGCGATCCGGATTGAGCCTTGCGCGCAGCGCCGCTGCGATTGCGCGGGGTACGGTAGGAAGTGCCGAGTTGCTGGTTGCGATTGGCGCCACCTACTCGTCGCTCTTGGACGCGGTCTACTGCGGCGCGAAGTTCGCGCGTCCAATCGACCACCAGCCGCTTTCGAGTCTTCTGCTGTTCAAAATGCACCCCCTCGTCGCGAAGGTGGCCATCCTCGATTTTCAGTACGTCGCCGATCCGCTGCCCTGTCAGGTAGCAGAGATCCATGACGCACGGGAGCCAAGGTGGGCAGCCCTTGTAGACGGCTGCGTACTCTTTGGGCGTGATCAGCCTCTCGCGCGGCTTATGAACGAATCGCTTCACGCTAACGCACGGGTTAGCTTCGACGCGTCCGCGATCTAACACCCGCAGAAAAACCATCTTTAGGACGGTAAGCATTCGGTTCGCCCACGCTTGACGAACAGCGTCGCCGTCCAGAAGCTCAACGACGTCACCATCGCGCACTTGGTTCGGGAAGAAAGCCGCAGACGCCTCTTTGAGCTGTGCCGCGCAGTATTTGCATTGCTTGCGCGTCGAGTTGGCGACCTTCTTGATCAGGATGGGAAGGGCATCGTCGATCAGCGCCGGCATACCATCTTTGGGGGCGGACCCGATGGGGGCGTACTCGGTTAGTGCGCTGTGCAGATCGGTGCCGATCTTGCGCCACTTCTCGCCCAATTCCTTGTGGGAAAGCGTGAGCACTTCGTCTCCAAAACGAAACCAATACTAAGTAGGCGTCTGGTGCTTGCAGGGGCGTTGGATCTCGTTCGGCTGCTCCGCATCTGTGGCAATGAATTTGGGCCTCATCGGCTTCGCTACGTTGATCGTCGGACTGTATATCGAATGTCCATACTCAAATTGGGTGAGGGCGGCCGGCGGAAAAAGTGCAGTAATGGGAGATATATCAACACCGAATGAGGCTCTAACCATGGCACAGCAGCCCTTGGAAACACGCGCTTTGCGAAATGCGACGCGCAAAATCACTCAGGCGGTATTAGGCGATGCCGACCTCGGAGCTCTCAGTCTGCTTCCCGGGGTCTGGGCTAATCTGCGTGACCCGAAAAACCCCACGGCCGGCCCGCTTAATGGCCGAGGGTGGAACATGATTGCGCTTCCGGCGGCAATTCCGGAGGGGCAAGGCGTAAATTTCCGCCTGCTCATGAATCAATATAACGAGCGGTTGATCATCACCACTAAAGACACGGGCGTTCCGAATCGGGGCATTCAACCCAACCCACCCACGGGAATTCCAACGGTACCGACTGATCAGGAAATTGTCGCGCTCGACTATGAGCAGGGAATAGCGCATATCGCAACGGATGACGCCCCGTCTAGCACGCTGAAACAGCCTATCGGGGCTGCTATACATCATGAGCCGGGGCTCTTTCTGTTCTTCAAAAACCAGGTCAATGACGGAATTGATATTGCGAGACTTGGAACAATTCCACACGGCAATTCGCTCCTGGCGCTCGGAACGAGCGAGTCGGCGAAGGCAGGAAAGCCGATCATCCCGGCGTTCAGTGGCTTGCCAATTGGCATGGGCGACCCGGATACCAAAACTTCCCCATTTCTCGCGCCCTATCGGCATTTCATCGAAGAGCCCTTTCTAGGATTATTTAGCCCCAGCAAGACGCATGAGCTGCTTGTCAAGGCTGTTGAGTCGCTAGGTCCAGTTCTGCGTACGACTACCTTGGCGTTTTCAACTAGAAACGCAAATGGTGGGATCGTAAACATTCCATTCATTGTTAATCAAGCGAATGCGATCGAAATGGACGTGACATTTTGGATCTTGGAACTTGAGGAACGGGGGGGCGATGGCCGGCCACGTCTCATCATGATGTACCACCAAGTCGTAATGCTCGAGTTTTTCCCGAGGACTGACGGTAAGCCAGGCCTTATCAAGTGGCCGCACGTGAGCATTAACACGATGGAGCGTATACCGGACGCTTTGGCCACAGCTCAGCTGACTACGACAGATATTACGCCCGACGCGCTCAGCTGAAGTTCGTCTGATCTCGAGACTTAGTGGCAAGCTCTGCTCGCGTCGCTGAATTGCTTTCTTGGAATTGATCACGCGGTGCCATCGAGTTCGGTGGGTAGAGGGGCTTGGGTTGGGAGATGTAGCTTTGGTGGCTTGTGGGCGGAGGCTTTTGGCCTGCTTGGCGCGGGCAGTTTCGACGGCGCTGTGAGCGTGAAACAGGTCGAACAGGCTAGCGGCCAGGATTGTGATGGTTTGATCGGCTTTGCGCCCTGCCTGGATGCCCAAGAAGATCGCCCGCTGGTTCACGTCCAGCCCTTGCATGAACGTGTCCACGCCGCTGATGAGCGGGGATATGACCTTGCGGGGCAGGGCGCAGCCCTGGATGGTGCTGGCGGTCACTTTCGTTTTTCCGGCTGCTTTGGTTTGGTCCACTTTACCGGTCAGAAAAGCGCCGACCTGCGCGCCATGCTTGCATATCGCGTCGATTGCGACCTCGACAGAGGCAACGCCGTTGCGGACCAGGGTATGTACATCGGGTTTGCGTTTCGTTCGTCCTGACGGAAAGCCTGGAAATCCGGCGCGTTCCCCCCCCGGACATGCTGAAGGAAGGCGCGGACCACGCACAGAACGACGACGAGAAGTTCGATTCCGACATGATGCTGATGACGGGCGAACTGGCGAAGCTGCTGGCCGAACTGGTCGATGCGCTGGGCGGAGCCAAGCGCCTCTAATCGACCGCCAGCGAACGCACCCAATCTGCGGCCTTGTAGTTCGATGACCAAAGGCGTTCGATATGCACCAGGCAAAAGTCCCGCACCGCTTCTCGCACGCTCACGTCCGCAGGGAGACAGGCTGCAGCGGCTAACGCCAGCGCCAGTTGCCTATCCAGCGCATTGAACGACAACTGGTCTGCCACATCCTGCGTCTCTAAATCGCGCGAAAGCGCTACCTGGTTACTCAGGATTGCCGTTTGCACACACCACAAGAATTGCTCTGCCTTCGTCATTC
>NZ_JCBANC010000056.1:0-42993 GCF_059760815.1 Achromobacter sp. 1012554356
GGGGCAAGGGCAGGGGCCGCAAGCCGGACAGGGCGGGCGTGACCGCGGCGCTGGCGCCGCGCCGGCTGGCGCCTCGACGCAGGACCGCGCCCAGAACCGGTCAACCGGCGTCTCGACACAGGATCGCGCCCAGAACCGGTCAACCGGTGTATCGACCCAGGATCGTCCGCGCGACGGCGCTTCCAGCGTCGGGACCGGCGCCTCCACCCACGACCGGCAGGCCGCCGCCCAGCGCCAACGCGCCGACGAGACGGCCGCGCGCGACCGGGCACGGGCGTCCAACAGCCACAACGCCCTGAGCGGCGCGGGCGACGGCGACCGCATGCGGCAGCAGAACCAGCGCGGCGAAATGAGCCGCGGCGGCGGTGGGCATCGCAGCACCGGCGCCAGCGCGCCGCATCGTGGCGGCGGGGCAGGCGCCCATCGCGGCGGAGGCGGCGGCGCGCGTGGCGGTGGCGGCGGCCGGAGATAGGCACCATGGACAAGGGACTTCCTATGACGATCGCTCGTTTGCGCGCGCTGTGCGTGGCTTCGGTCCTTGGGCTCGGTGCGGCGGCGCCCGCCATGTCGCAGGCCGTGTATCCGAGCGCCCAGGCTGCGGCACAGGCGTTTACCGATGCGCTGGCCTTGAACGACGTCGACGCCCTGCGCAAAGTGCTGGGTCCGAACCACCGGCAGCTCGTGCCGGGCGGCGTCGACCAGGAAAGCATCTATCGCTACCTGGCGGCGTGGGTGCGCAAGCACGACATCGTGTCCGACGGCGGGCGTTCGTGGGTGGCGGTGGGCGATTCCGGATGGACGCTGCCGGTGCCGCTGGTGCGCGCCGGCCAAGGATGGCGGTTCGACCCGGTGACGGGCAAGGCGGAGATCCAGCGCCGCGCCATCGACCGCAACGAACTGACCGCCATCGAAACCCTGCAGGAACTTCAGGCCGCGCAGACCCGGTATGCGCAAGGGGTTGGCCAGGGCCGCTATGCCACGCGGCTGGTCAGCCGCGCCGGCGAGCGCGACGGACTCTACTGGCCCGACGTGCCGGGCGCGCCGCAGCAAGCCTTTGGTCCGGACGCGCTGGCCATGGGGCCCGACGTGCCCGTGGACGACGCGTATTTCGGCTATCGCTACAAGGTGCTGCCGGGCGGTGCGAATAACGCGTACCGCATCGTCGCGTGGCCCGCGCGTTACGGGCATACGGGCATCGGCACGTTTGTCGTGGGTCCGTCGGGGGGCGTTTTGGAGAGCGATCTGGGACCGTCATCGGCGGCGCGCGCAGCTGCCTTGAAGGAGGCCGACATCCGCGACGGCAACTGGGTCGACGCGAACGGACAGCCGGCGCCCGCCAAGTAGTTTTTTCGGGGCCATATGGTGGGAATGTGGCGCGCGGTTCGCGTTCAAAAGGCGCCCAGTTCAGCCGCTTTTGATGCGCCTGTTGCGACCTCGCAACAGGTCCGCGCGTTTGCCGCCCAAGCCTGTGCGGCGCCACGTTTCCGGCATCACCTGTGACCCATTTGTCAGGCGCCTGTGCCTAAAATGGCGAGCACCGGGTGCCTGCCCGATTTCCCCTTGCCGGATCTCCAAATTGAACCCCATGTCTTTTGTCCGCTACGCCCTTTTCGGCGTGGGGATGGCGCTTAGCGCCGCGGCGGCTTCGGCCCCGATTTTTGTCCTGAATTCCCTGGACGCCAACGTCAGCATCATCGATCCGGCCACCTACAAGGAACTGCGGCGCGTGCCCACCGGCAAAGAGCCGCATCACCTGTATCTGACGCCCGACGAAAAGTCGCTGATGATCGCCAACGCCACCGGCGATTCCATCACGCTGATGGATCCCAAGACGGGCGAAGTGCAGCGCACGCTGACCGGCATCGTCGATCCCTACCAGTTGCAGTTTTCGCCGGACATGAAGTGGTTCGTTACGGCGGCCAACCGCCTGGACCACATCGACATCTATGCCTGGAAGCCGCTGGAAAAGGGTTTCGACCTGACGCTGGTCAAGCGCATCCAAGCGGGCAAGACGCCCAGCCACATCATGATCGACAAGCACAGCACGACGGCCTACGTCTCGCTGCAGGACAGCGATCAGCTCATCGCCATCGACCTGGCCACGCAGACGCCCAAATGGACAGTGTCCACGGGCAAGACGCCTGCCGACGTGTTCCTGACCCCCGACCAGAAGACGCTGCTGGTGGCGCTGACCGGCGACTCGTACGTGGAAGCCTATGACGTCAGCAACGGCCCGGCCAAGCTGGTCAAGCGCATCCAGACCGCGGCGGGCGCGCACGCCTTCCGCGCGCAGGGCGACCACCGCCATCTGTTCGTCAGCAACCGCACCGCCAACTCCATCAGCCGCATCGACCTGCAGACGCTGGCCGTCGTCGACACCTTCCCGGTGCCCGGCGGTCCGGACTGCATGGACGTGCTGGCCGACGGCAAGACGCTGCTGGTCACCTCGCGCTGGGCGCGCAAGCTGACCGTGGTGGATCTGGAGCAGAAGAAGGTCGTCAATCAGGTGCCGGTCGGCAAGTCGCCGCACGGCGTGTGGACGCTGAACCATGCGCCGACCCGCTAAGGGCAAAGCCCGGTCCGCGGCCCTGTGCCTGGCGCTGGCGACCTCCGTTGCCGGCGCGGCCCCGCAGGCCACCTGCGACAAGCCCGTCTACCTGACGTTCGACACCGGCCACATGGGCGTCGCCCCGCTGGTGGCCGACGTGCTGGCCCGCCATCAGGTCAAGGTCACCTTCTTCCTGGCCAACGAGCGCACGTTGACCGACGGCACCAGCCTGGACGACGTGTGGGCACCGTGGTGGAAGGCGCGCGCCGCGGAAGGCCACGCGTTCGCTTCGCACACCTACGACCACGTCTACTGGCAAGGCGACCTGCCGGGCGGCAAGTTCCGCGTCAAGCCCAGCGCCGGGCCCGACGCCGGCAAGCGCGCCGAGTGGACCGCCGAGCAATACTGCGCCGAGATCCGCCGCCCCGTCGCCCGGTTCCACCAGATGACGGGCAAGGACATGCTGCCGCTGTACCGCGCGCCCGGCGGCAAGACCTCGCCCGCGCTGCTGAAAGCGGCCAAGGCCTGCGGCTTCGAACACGTGGGCTGGTCGCCAGCCGGCTTCCTGGGCGACGAGCTGCCCAGCGACAAATACCCCAACGCCAAGCTGCTGGACCAGGCGCTGCGGACCATCAAGCCCGGCGACATCCTGCTCGCCCATCTGGGCATCTGGTCGCGCCAGGACCCGTGGGCGCCCGCCGTGCTGGAACCGCTGATTGAAGGTTTGCAGCGCAAGGGCTATTGTTTTGCAACCTTGAACACCCATCCGGCCTATCGCGACTGGATCGCCACGCATCACTGATCATGGATACGCTTAGCCAACTCTTCGGGGACAGCCAGCAGTGGCTCTTCGAGACGGCGATTCAGCCCGCGCTGTTCCACCTGGGACTGAGCAACTTCATCGAGGACGCCTACGACGCCACCATGTGGCTGCTCGTGGGGCTGATTCAGATCGCGGTGCTGGTGCTGGTCCTGGGGCCCATGCAGCGCCTGCGTCCCGTGGAACCGATGACCGACCGCCGGCAGATCGGCATCGACGTGCTCTACACGCTGATCCATCGCCTGGGCGCCTTCCGGCTCCTGCTGTTCTTCACCATCGACCCGTTCTGGGACAGCATCTTCGGCCAGCTTCACGTTTGGGGCTTTGCGCCGTTCCAGCTGGATCAGTATTGGCCGGGGGTGACGGACAAGGCGTGGGTCAGCCTGATCATCTACCTGCTGCTCTTCGATGCGGTGGACTACTTCTACCATCGCGCGCAGCACCGTTTTGGCTGGCTGTGGGCGCTGCATGCCGTGCATCACAGCCAGCGCCAGATGACCATCTGGAGCGACGACCGCAACCACCTGCTGGACGACATGCTGCGCGACGTGCTGGTCGTGTTCGTGTCGCAGCTGGTGGGCGTGCCGCCCGCGCAGTTCGTCATGGTGGTGGCCATCACCCAGCTGGCGCAGAGCTTCTCGCACGCCAACCTGCGCATGCATTTCGGCGCGCTGGGCGAACGCATTCTGGTCAGCCCGCGCTTTCATCGCCATCACCATTCCATCGCCTACGACGCGTCGTCGCCGGGGCCGGTGGGCGGCTACAACTTCGCCGCGCTGTTCCCGATCTGGGATGTGCTGTTTCGCACCGCGCGGTTTGGCGTGGGCTACGGCCCCACCGGCATCCATGACCAGCAGGCCGAACTGGGCGGACGCGACTACGGGCGCGGCTTCTGGTCGCAGCAGTGGCTGGGCATCAAGCGCATGATCGGCCGAGACCGCGAGCCGGCCGCCGCGCCGCCCGCCCCGCCGGCGGGAATCGAGCGGGCATGAAAAACCCCCGCAGCTGGATACCCAGCGGGCGGGGGTGAACAGAGCGCTTGCGTCCCACGCGGTGATCAGGCGCCCGGCGTGTCGTGCGTCGTCTCGCGTTTGATCTCGCCGTGGCGGCGTTCCATTTCCTGACGCAGTTCGCGGCGCAGGCCGGCGGCCTTGAAGCGCTGCTTTTCCTCGTGCGTGCGCGGTTCCAGCGGCGGCACCGCGGTCGGGGCGCCCTTGTCGTCCACCGCCACCATCGTGAAATAGCAGCTGTTGGTGTGGCGCACCAGCTTCTTGCGGATGTCCTCGGTCACGACCTTGATGCCGATTTCCATCGACGTGCGGCCCGTGTAGTTCACGGCCGCCAGGAACGTCACCAGCTCGCCGACGTGGATCGGTTCGCGGAACACCACCTGGTCGACGGACAGCGTCACGACGTATTGGCCGGCGTACCGGCTGGCACAGGCGTAGGCCACCTGGTCCAGATATTTGAGGATGGTTCCGCCGTGTACGTTTCCTGAGAAATTCGCCATGTCAGGCGTCATCAGGATGGTCATCGACAATTGGTGGCTAAAGGCGTCGTCCATGGCGGGCGGCTCATTCATGAATAAAACGCTAATGGTAGCGGCTGGCGGCTGACATCGCGCCGTATTTTCGGGGGCATTCAGGGTTTCTTGGCGGGCGGCGTGGCGGGGGTGGCGGCAGTCGTCGGGACTTCCGTCTGTGCCGCGGTTTCCGGCTCAACTGCCGAATTGCTGGCCGCGGGAACCTCAGCCTCGGGCACATCCCGCCGCACCGCAGGCGGCGTCCACAAGCCGTCCCGCACCGCCGGTCCCGGCGCGTACACCCGCAGCAGCATCCCCACCGGCCCGGCCGCCGGAATCGGCAGCCAGTTCGACTGCTCCTGCGGCGGCGGCGCCGAGTTGCTGAAGACCAGGTCCAGCGAGCCGTCCGCGTTGTAACGCAGCGGGTCGCGGCTGCCGAGCGCCATGCGGTTGACCGGGTTGGGCACGGGCAAGCCCTGGCCGTCATACGCCGTCAGCGACCAGAATGCGGCCGTGTCGGGCAACCGGCCGTTGTCGAGATGCAGCGTATACCGGTGCGTGCCGTCCAGCAGCGCGCCGTCGCTGTCGGTGGCCAGCACCAGCACCGTCAAATCTTCGGGCAATCCGCTCCCCGGCTGCGCCTGCGCGGCTAGCGCGCGGCGCAGCCAGTCGTTGCCGTACACGCCGATGCTGCCCGTTTCCTGCAGCCAGCCGTCAGTGGCTCGCAACGAATGGCCAGCGGCCGCCGCCATGCGGTCGCGCGCGGCGCGTACGCCGCGGCGCATGCCCTGCTTGGCGGAATGATCGAGCTTGTCGAAGTCGAACGGCCGGCCGGGCCCCAGTCCCACGCGGCGCAGCAGGGCCAGCACGGGCTGGTCCGTCGCATGCGGCGGATGCTTGCGCAGCAGCTCCGCGGCATAGGTGAAGAACGCGTCGGTGGGCATCGAGTCCACTTGTTCGCTCACAGGGGTATTCAGATCGAGGGACGGGTCGGGCTTGGTGCGCGGCGCCTGCGCGGGCAGGTTCCATTGCGCCAACGGCGTCAGGACGAAGCCGTCCTGCAACGCGTTCACTGTCGCCTGCTCGGCGGGGCCGTGCGTCTCGATCATTCCCTTCGCCCAGGCGTGGACCGTAGGGGCGTCGATACGCGCCATGCCCGACGGCAGCGTGCCGCTCCAGCCCGGCGGCACGATCACGGTGCTGCCTTTGGCGGTGCCGGTGGTGCGCTTGCCCAGCGTCGCGAAGACGTCGGTCCACATGTCCAGCAGCGTCAGGGTGTACAGCCGGCCTGCCGTGTCGGGCACGGTCAGCACGACAGGCCCGTCCGTCAGATCCAGCCATGCGCTGCTGCGCAGCATGTCGACGTTCGTCCACGGCGTGGCATCGCCCGCGCGGGGCAGGGTGCGCCCGTGCTGAAACGTGTTGGCCGGCGCCCCATCGGCGCCCCGCGCCGGATGCGTGAACTGCCGGCGGGTCAGGTCCATCGCGACCAGCGGATAGAAATACAGATAGCCTTCTATCGCCGCCTGCTGGGCTGCCGCGGTGGCCGCAGCGGCGGGCGACAGCGCGGCGGGCGCCGCCTGAACGGACGCCTGGGGCATCAGGACGAAGGGCGTGAAGGCCAGCGATAGGACAAGGACTCGGGCCACGGGGGCAAAGCGGCGCATCGGCGCTCCAAAGGCATGCACAAACAAGAGAACTCTAATAAGAGGGGGCAGATCGCCAGCGGTCCGGACATGCTGCCGGACCAACGATGCCGCCGGCCATCGTAGCAGCGCTGCACTGCCGCAAAATCTGCGAAAAAAGCGCATTTTGCCGTCAAATTCAGACGAGGGCGGGGGGCGCATGCGTCCCTGGGCATGACGAGCGCCCTGCCCAAGGCCTATACTTCCTCACATTCCCTTGGAAGTCGTAGGGCTTTTTGTCCCTGAGATATCCGCTTCCTTCAT
Organism: Achromobacter sp. 1012554356; assembly: GCF_059760815.1. NCBI lineage: Bacteria > Pseudomonadati > Pseudomonadota > Betaproteobacteria > Burkholderiales > Alcaligenaceae > Achromobacter > Achromobacter sp. 1012554356. The sequence continues at coordinate 6,840 of NZ_JCBANC010000056.1, forward strand.
TCACCAGGAGAGGAGTGCTTCATGGTCAACATGAATCGCCGCCAGTTCTTCAAGGTGACCGGTGCGACGCTGGCGGGCTCCAGCCTGGCCTTGCTGGGGGCTGCCCCCGGCACGGCCATGGCCGAGGTGCGCCAGTTCAAGCTTGCGCGCATGACCGAAACGCGCAACACCTGTCCCTACTGTTCGGTCGCCTGCGGTTTGCTGATGTACGGCTTGGGCGATGGCTCGAAGAACGCCCGCGCCAGCATCATGCACATCGAAGGCGACCCCGACCATCCCGTCAACCGCGGCACCCTCTGTCCGAAGGGCGCGGCCCTGATCGACTTCATCCACAGCCCCAACCGCCTCAAGTACCCGGAATACCGGGCGCCCGGTTCGGACAAGTGGGTGCGGATGTCGTGGGACGAAGCGCTGACGCGCATCACCAAGCTCATGAAGGACGACCGCGACGCGAACTTCGTCGAGAAGACCGCGGACGGCAAGACGGTCAACCGGTGGCTGACCACCGGCATGCTGGCCGCCTCGGCAAGCAGCAACGAGGTCGGTTACATCACGCACAAGACTGTGCGCAGCATGGGGATGCTGGCGTTCGACAATCAAGCCCGTGTCTGACATGGCCCGACGGTGGCAGGTCTTGCCCCGACGTTTGGCCGTGGAGCGATGACGAACCATTGGGTCGACATCAAGAACGCGGACATAGTTTTGATCATGGGCGGCAATGCCGCCGAGGCCCACCCGTGCGGGTTCAAATGGGTCACTGAAGCCAAGGCCCATAACAAGGCCAAGTTGATCGTCGTGGATCCGCGCTTTACGCGTTCGGCGTCCGTGGCGGACTTCTACGCGCCCATACGCACCGGCACCGACATCATCTTTCTGGGTGGCGTCATCAAGTACCTGTTGGATAACGACAAGATCCAGCACGAGTACGTGCGCAACTACACCGACTTTTCGTTCATCGTGCGCGAGGATTTCGCGTTCGACGCGGGGCTCTACTCGGGCTACAACGCCGAAAAACGCACCTACGACAAGCAGAGCTGGGACTACGAGCGCGGCGAGGACGGTTTCGTCAAGACCGATCCCACGCTGCAGCATCCGCGCTCGGTTTATCAGCTGCTCAAGAAGCACTACTCGCGCTACACGCCTGAAATGGTCGAGCGCGTCTGCGGCACGCCCAAGGACAAGTTCCTGACGGTGTGCGACATGCTCGCGTCCACGGCCACCACCAACCGGGCCGCGACCATCCTGTACGCGCTGGGCTGGACGCAGCATTCCATCGGTTCGCAGATCATCCGCACGGGCGCGATGGTGCAGCTGCTGCTGGGCAATATCGGCATCGCCGGCGGCGGCATGAACGCGCTGCGCGGCCACTCGAACATCCAGGGCCTGACGGATCTGGGCCTGATGTCGAACCTGCTGCCGGGCTACATGACGCTGCCAAACGAGCCCGAGCAGGACTACGCCAAGTACATCGACTCGCGCACGCTCAAGCCGCTGCGGCCGAACCAGCTCAGCTACTGGCAGAACTATCACAAGTTCCACGTCAGCCTGATGAAGGCCTGGTGGGGCGGCTCGGCCACGGCCGAGAACAACTGGGCGTTCGACTACTTGCCCAAGCTGGACAAGCTCTACGACATGCTGCAGGTCTACGAGCTGATGGTCCAGGGCAAGATGAACGGCTACATCGCGCAGGGCTTCAATCCGCTGGCCGCGGCGCCCAACAAGGCCAAGCTGAACGACGGGTTTGCCAAGCTCAAGTTCCTGGTCATCATGGATCCGCTGGTCACGGAAACGTCCGAGTTCTGGCGCAACGCCGGCGAGGCGAACGACGTGGATCCGTCCAAGATCCAGACCGAGGTCTTCCGCCTGCCCACCACCTGTTTTGCCGAGGAAGACGGCGCGCTGGTCAACTCCGGCCGCTGGCTGCAATGGCACTGGAAGGGCGCCGAACCCCCGGGCGAAGCCAAGAGCGACATCGAGATCATGGCGCTCATCTACACGCGCCTGCGCAAGATGTACGAACAGGACGGCGGCAAGTACCCCGATCCCATCGTCAACCTGTCGTGGCCGTATTCCAACCCGCAGAATCCCACGGCCGAGGAACTGGCCAAGGAATACACGGGCCGGGCGCTCGTGGATCTGCCCGATCCCAAGGATCCGACGAAGATCATGCGCCGCGGCGGCGAGCAGCTTGCCGGCTTTGCCGAACTGCGCGACGACGGCTCCACCGCCAGCGGGTGCTGGATCTTTGCCGGCGCGTGGGGCCCGGGCGGCAACCTCATGGCGCGCCGCGACAACAGCGATCCCACCGGCATCGGCCAGACCCTGAACTGGGCCTGGGCGTGGCCGGCCAACCGCCGCATCCTGTACAACCGCGCATCGTGCGACCTGGAAGGCAAGCCGTTCGATCCGCGCCGCAGCGTCGTGTCCTGGAATGGCAAGGCCTGGGTGGGCGCCGATATCCCCGACTTCAAGGGCGACGAGAACCCCGCGGGCGGCATGGGGCCGTTCATCATGAACCCCGAAGGCGTGGCGCGTTTCTTTGCGCGCGCGGGCCTGGCCGAAGGGCCGTTCCCGGAACACTACGAGCCCTTCGAAAACCCGCTGGGCTACAACCCGCTGCATCCCGACGCCAAGGGCGTCACCAGCAACCCGGCCGCGCGCATCTTCAAGGATGACCTCGCGGCCATGGGTACGGTGGAAAACTTCCCGTATGTCGCCACCACTTACCGGCTGACGGAACACTTCCACTACTGGACCAAGAACGTCCGCATCAACGCGATTCTCCAGCCCGAGCAGTTCGTGGAGATCGGCGAGGCGCTGGCCAAGGAACTGGGCATTCCCAACGGATCGCGCGTCAAGGTGTCGTCCAACCGCGGCTACATCAAGGCCGTGGCGCTCGTCACCAAGCGCATCCGTCCGCTCCTCATCGAGGGCAAGACGGTGCACCAGGTCGGGATCCCGATCCATTGGGGCTTCGTGGGCATCGCCAAGCCGGGCTTCCTCACCAACACCCTGACGCCATTCGTGGGCGACGGCAATTCCCAGACACCGGAATTCAAGTCGTTCCTGGTGAAGGTCGAAAAGGTATAGGAGAACCGACATGTCAATGCAATCCCTGGACATCAAGCGGCGCTCCGCCACCACCACGCCGCCGCCGGGCATCCGTGAACCCGTTACGGGCTCGGTGGCCAAGCTGATCGACGTCTCCAAGTGCATCGGCTGCAAGGCCTGCCAAAGCGCCTGCATGGAGTGGAACGACCTGCGCGACGAGATCGGCGTCAACGTGGGCGTCTACGACAACCCGGCCGACCTCACCGAGCACTCCTGGACCGTCATGCGCTTCTCGGAATTCGAGAACCCCGCCGGCGACCTGGAATGGCTGATCCGCAAGGACGGCTGCATGCACTGCGAGGACCCGGGCTGCCTGAAGGCCTGTCCCTCGCCGGGCGCCATCATCCAGTACAACAACGGCATCGTGGATTTCCACGAGGAAAACTGCATCGGTTGCGGCTACTGCATCACCGGCTGTCCGTTCAACATTCCGCGCATTTCCAAGAAGGACAACAAGGCCTACAAGTGCACGCTGTGTTCCGACCGCGTGGCGGTCGGCATGGAGCCCGCGTGCGTCAAGGCCTGTCCCACCGGCGCCATCGTCTTCGGCACCAAGGACGACATGCACCAGCATGCGGCCGAACGCGTCGAGGACCTGAAGTCGCGCGGTTTCGCGCAGGCCGGCGTGTATGACCCGCCCGGCGTGGGCGGCACGCACGTCATGTACGTGCTGCATCACGCCGACCAGCCGGGGCTGTACCACGGGCTGCCCGCCGATCCGAAGATCAGTCCGATGGTGTCGCTATGGAAGGGCCTGGCCAAGCCGCTGGGCCTGGCCGCGATGGCGTTCACTGCGCTGGCGGGCTTTTTCCACTACGCGCGCGTGGGCCGCAACGAAGTGACCGAGGAAGACGAACGCAGGGCCGAAGAGGAGGTGCGCCATGAGTGAAGACCGCCACTACCGCCGCATCAAGCGCTATACGCCGGGCGAGCGCACCAACCACTGGATCATCGCGCTCACGTTCATCCTGCTCGCGTTGTCCGGGCTGGCGCTCTTTCATCCGTCCATGTATTGGCTGTCCAACCTGTTCGGGGGCGGACCCTGGACGCGCATCCTGCATCCGTTCATCGGGGTGGTGATGTTCGTCTGCTTTGCCGTGTTTGCCGGGCACATGTGGCGCCACAACCTCATGACGAAGGCGGATCGCCAGTGGCTCAGGCAGCTCAACGACGTGGTCGAGAACCGCGAGGAAAAGCTGCCCGAGGTCGGCAAGTACAACGCCGGCCAGAAGCTGCTGTTCTACGTGCTGATCCTGTGCATGCTGGGGCTGATGGTCAGCGGCATCGTGATCTGGCGCGAGTATTTCGCGTTCTACTTCCCGATCTGGGTGGTCCGCGGCGCCTCGGTGCTGCACGCGGTTTGTGCGCTGGTGCTGATTTGCGCGATCATTGTGCATATTTACGCGGCGATCTGGGTGAAGGGGTCGCTCACGGCAATGCTGCGCGGCTATGTCACCGCCGGCTGGGCGTGGAAGCACCATCGCGCCTGGTTCCGGGAGCAGGTAAAGAAGTAATCCCCGGCATGTCGTGATCGACGGCTGCTATCCTCGTCGCAGGCTGGCAGCCGTATTTGTTTCTCTGGAGACGAGAATTGCAGCGAATTCTTCCGCGCGGCGAGATCGAAGCGCTAGACCATAACGCCATTCCCCGCATCACCCTGCCCGAACGGCAATCCGTCTTCGCCGCGCGGGCGGCGCGCCTGCGCCAGCTTGCCGATGGCAATCCGGTGGGCGATTACCTGCAGCTGATGGCGCATCTGGTCGATGCCCAGCATCGCGCGCTGCAGGACTGCGCGGCGCCGCCCGCCAGCGAAGACCGCATTTCGCTCGCGCAGGCGCACGGCATGCCGCCGCTGCAGGCCATCGGCTGGCCGCGCGATGCACTGTGGCGCCGCATCCTGGGCCAGTTGCTGGACGACGTGTCGCGCGCCCCGGGCGTGCCCGCCGAAGCCATCGACGTGTGCGCCGCGCTGCGGCGCGCGCTGGCCGACGACCCCGAATCGCTCGAAGACTTGGCGCAGGCCGTGCTATCCGAGCAGGACGAGGGCGTGGACAGCGCGGCCGCGCCCTTTGTCATGGCGGCGTTGCAGGTCTACTGGACGGACCTGGCCAACCGCTTCGATCCCAGACAACTGCCTGTCGCCAGCCCGTTCGGCGTGTGCCCGGTGTGCGGCAGCCTGCCGGTCGCCAGCATCGTGCGCGTCGGTGGCCAGTACGAAGGCTATCGCTACCTGTGCTGCAGCCTGTGCGCCACGCAGTGGCACATGGTGCGGGTCAAGTGCTCGCATTGCGAAGACGTGGAAAAGGTCGCGTACCAGTCCATCGAGGGCCGCACGCCCGCCATCAAGGCGGAAACCTGTGACAACTGCCACACGTACCGCAAGATCTTCTACCAGGACAAGGACCTGTACGTGGAGCCGGTGGCCGACGACCTGGCAAGCCTGATGCTGGACGTGCTGGTGGGCGAGGCGGGTTATTCGCGGTCCAGCGGCAATCCGCTGCTGTGGCATGGCGCCGAAGACTAGCGCCGCTCAATGACGGAGTCTCGCATGGCAGATCACCTGTCCGGCGCCGGCCTTGCTGCCGCGTCCGACATCCCCTCGCTGGACCGCCTGCTGAACGCGGACGCGTTGCAGCCGGCGCTGGAAACCCACGGCCGCACGCAAGTGGTGGCGGCTCTGCGCCGCGATCTGGACGCGCTGCGCAAGCGCGCGCTGGATGGCGGCGTGCCGCGTCACGAGCTTGAGGCGGCAGCGGTGGCGGCGCGCACATCGGCCGCGCTGGACGAGGCCGCGCAGCCGCGCCTGCGCGCGGTCTACAACCTGACCGGCACCGTGCTGCACACCAACCTGGGCCGCGCGCTGCTGCCCGACGAAGCGGTGGCGTCGGTGTTGCGCGCGCTGACCACGCCCGCCAACCTCGAGTTCGACCTGGACACCGGCGGCCGCGGCGATCGCGATGACCTCATCGACGACCTGCTGTGCGAGCTGACCGGCGCCGAGGCCGCCACGGTCGTCAACAACAACGCCGCGGCCGTCCTGCTGATGCTCAACGCCCTGGCGGACCGCCGCGAAGTGGTGGTGTCGCGCGGCGAATTGGTCGAAATCGGCGGCGCCTTTCGCATTCCCGACATCATGAAGCGCGCCGGCGCCAAGCTCGTCGAAGTCGGCACCACCAACCGCACGCACGCGGCGGATTATGAAAACGCCATCGGCCCGCGCACCGCGATGCTGATGAAGGTGCATTGCAGCAACTACGCGGTGACGGGCTTTACGAAAAGCGTGAGCGTCGCCGAGGTGGCGGCGTTGGCCCATGCGCGCGGCCTGCCGGCCACGGTGGATCTGGGCAGCGGCACATTGGTGGACCTGACGCAGTTCGGGCTGCCCAAGGAAGACACCGTGCGCGAGACCATCGCGGCGGGCGCCGACCTGGTCACGTTCAGCGGCGACAAGCTGCTGGGCGGGCCGCAGGCGGGCTTGCTGGTGGGCCGCGCCGACCTGATACGCAAGATCAAGAAGAATCCGCTCAAGCGCGCGCTGCGTGTCAGCAAGCTGACGCTGGCCGCGCTGGAACCGGTGCTGCATCTGTACCGCGCGCCGGAATTCCTGGCCCAGCGGCTGACGACGCTGCGCCTCCTGACTCGCCCGCTGCGCGATATCCAGCCGCAGGCCGATCGGCTGCGTGGCGTGCTGGCGCATGCGGCGGGCCCGGGCTATGCGGTCGAGGCGGTGCCGATGTTCAGCCAGATCGGCAGCGGCGCGCTCCCCATCGACCAGCTTCCCAGTTACGGACTGGCCGTGCGCCATGTGGGAACCGGTCGCCCCGGACGGCATCTGGACAGGCTGGAGACGCTGTTGCGCAAGCTGCCGGTGCCCGTCATCGGCCGGATCGCGGATGACGCGCTGTGGCTGGACTTGCGTTGTCTGGAAGCCCGCGACGAGGCGGCGTTTGCGGCGCAGCTAGCGGAGCCGCTGGCATGATCGTCGGGACCGCCGGTCACATCGACCACGGCAAGACGACGCTGGTGCGCGCGCTCACGGGCGTGGACACGGACCGGCTGAAGGAAGAAAAGGCGCGCGGCATTTCCATCGAACTGGGCTACGCCTACACGCCGCTCGCGAACGGCGACGTGCTGGGCTTCATCGACGTGCCGGGCCACGAGAAGCTGGTGCACACGATGGCGGCCGGGGCCAGCGGAATCGACTTCGGCTTGCTGGTGGTCGCAGCGGACGACGGCGTCATGCCGCAGACGCGCGAGCATCTTTCCATCCTGTCGATGCTGGGCGTGGCGCGCGGCGCGGTGGCGCTGACCAAGACGGATCGCGCGGACGCGGCGCAGCTGGAGACCGTGCGCGCCGAGATCGCAGCATTGGCGGAAGGTACTTTCCTGCAAGGCGCGCCAGTGTTCGGCACGAGTGCGGCGCAAGCCGGTGACTCGGGCGTGGCGGCGCTCAAGGAATATCTGCATGCGCAGGCTCAAGCCGTGGCGCGGCGCGAGGCCACGGGCTTGTTCAGGCTGGCCGTGGATCGCGTATTCACCTTGTCCGGCCACGGCACGGTCGTTACCGGCACGGCGCACGCCGGCCAGGTCCGCGCGGACGACGACGCGACCGATCTGCGCCTGATGCCGGCTGGCACACGCGTGCGCGTGCGCGGCATCCACGCGCAGAACCAGCCCAGCGAGACCGGCTCGGCCGGCCAGCGGTGTGCGCTGAACCTGGCGGGTATCGACAAGAGCGCCATCTCGCGCGGCGACTGGATCGCGGATGCGCGCTGCTTCCTGCCCTCCAAGCACGTCGACGTCGCGCTGACGCTGCTGCCGTCCGCGGATGCGCCCGTGCGGGCCTGGGCGCCGCTGCACGTGCATATCGGCGCGGCGCGCCACGTGGCGCACGTGGTGCCGATCAGCGCCGAGTCTTTGGCGCCGGGCCAGTCGGGATGGGTGCAGCTCGTGTTCGACGAACCGGTCTGCGCGATGCCGGGCGACCGCTACATCGTGCGCAACGCACAGGCGACGCGCACGGTGGGCGGCGGCCGGGTGCTGGATCCCAACGCCCCGGACCGCAAACGCCGGTCGGCGTCGCGGTTGGCGGGCTTGCAGGCGCTGACCGACATGTTGGACGGCGGCGGCCTTGCGCCGGTGCTGGCGCATGCGCCGCAGGGCCTGGACGAGTCGGCCTTGCAGCGTCTGACGGGTCTGCCGGTCAGCGAGATCACGGCGCCCGATGGCGCGGTGTGGATCGAACCGCGCAACGCGCAGGGCGCGCGCACGCTGATCCTGGCTGCGCATTGGAAGGCGCTGCGCGATCGGACCGAGCAGGCGTTGGCGTCGTTCCACCAAAGCGCGCCCGACGAACCCGGTCCGGACGGCGCGCGGCTGCGGCGCATGGCGATCCCTGCGATGCCCGACACGCTGTGGACGTCGCTGCTGGACGAACTGCAACGCGACGGCCGCATCGCGCGCAATGGCCCGTGGCTGCATCTGCCCACGCATTCCGCGACGCTGGGGCAAGCCGAATCCGCGCTCGCCGCGCGGCTGTTGCCGCTGCTGGATGCGGGCGCGTTCGATCCGCCTTGGGTGCGGGATCTGGCCAAGATGCAGGCGCAGCCGGAGGACACCGTGCGCCAGCTGCTGCGCAAGCTGCTGCGGCGCGGCGAGGTCGCGCAGGTGGTGAAGGATCTGTTCTATCACCGCGATCAGGTGCGCAGGCTGGCGGCGTTGGCGGCTGACTTGGCGGCGCAGCCCCAGGGCCTGAACGCCGCGGTGTTCCGGGACGTGACGGGTTTGGGCCGCAAGCGGGCGATCCAGATCCTGGAGTTCTTCGATCGCGTGGGCTACACGCGGCGGGTGCGGGATACGCATGTGCTGCGCGGCGAAAGCGCGTACGCGGCGATGCAGCCGCCCGCCGAGCCGGTATCATAGGCGGTCCGCCACGGAAGGCATTCGTGCCCGGCGGCACGGCCGGGCTTCAAACCCGGTTGGGGGCGTCAGACGCTCCCAGGTAGGTTCGACTCCTGCTGCCTTCCGCCATTTGTGTTCTCCTGCCGCCCGCGCCTCCACTACGCAGGTGTCTGACACCCCTACGAGATGTCCGCCACAGTGCGTTGCCGCGTCCGGGTGTCTGACACCGGCGCAAATGCGTTGCTCTCCATCAACTGCGCAGCATGCGCGTCACCACACCGCCTACCGTGTGCGACTTCCAGTCCAGCTCGCCCAGATGCCAATACCGGATCGCGCCGACACGATCGACGAGGAAGTTGGCGGGCAGCGCCGCCGCATCCCATTTTTTTGACGCCGCGCTATTGCGGTCGTGCAGAACCGTGCCGTTGATGGGGGTCTTTTTCAGGAAGGCCGAGATCTTGGCGGGCGCTTCGCCGACGTTGACGGCGACAAGGCGCAGGCCTTCTTCGCGATGCCGCTTGGCCATGGTGGACAGAACGGGGAGTTCGTCGCGGCACGGTTCGCACCACGTGGCCCAGAAGCTGACGATGACGACGCTGCCGCGCCACGCGGAAAGCTTTTGCTCGCGGCCCCCCATGTCTGGAAGGACGAGCGGCGGGGTGGAGCCGGTCCACGCGACCCAGTCGGGGCCGGTGGCGGCTTTCAATGCGGCGGCGTTGTTGACCGCCCCATTCGCGGCGTTACCGGCAGCGCTATTTTTCGCACTATTTGTTGCGTCATTCGCGGCGCCGGCCCACGCGGGCAGCGCCGCGAGCGACAGACCGGTCTGCAGGAGGCGGCGGCGGCTGATCAAGGCGGACTCCTGCAAACGAGCGTTCAATGGCGAGGGCCTGGCTGCGTTCGATCATAGGGCCATTCGCGGGGCCGGTGCTATCCTTTTTCCGACTGACTCACGGAGACTGAGATGACCCAGGATGTTGCGTCCACAAACGCGCCGCGCTTGACTTCGCTATCGCATGGCGGCGGCTGCGGCTGCAAGATTGCGCCGGGTGTGCTATCGGCGCTGCTGGCGCGGTTCGGCCCCGCCGCCAGCTATCCCAACCTGCTGGTGGGCACGGAAACCGCGGATGATGCGGCGGTGTACCGGCTGAACGACGAGCAGGCGCTCATCGCCACGACCGACTTCTTCATGCCCATCGTCGACGATCCCTTCGACTTCGGCCGCATCGCCGCGACGAACGCGTTATCGGATGTGTACGCGATGGGCGGCACGCCGATCATGGCGCTGGCGATCGTCGGCATGCCGATCAACGTGCTGCCGCACAGCGTGATCGCCGAGATTCTCAAGGGCGGCGAATCGGTCTGCGCGGATGCGGGCATTCCGGTGGCGGGCGGCCACAGCATTGATTCGGTGGAACCCATCTATGGTCTGGCCGCGATGGGGCTGGTGCATCCGGACCGCATCAAGCGCAACGCGGACGCGCGCGCCGGCGACGTGCTGATCCTGGGCAAGGGCCTGGGCGTGGGCATCCTGTCGGCGGCGCTCAAGAAGAATCTGCTGGACGTGGACGGTTATCGCGTGATGATCGACACGACGACGCGGCTGAATCGTCCCGGTCCCGCGCTGGCCGCGCTGGATGGCGTACATGCAATCACGGACGTGACGGGCTTTGGCCTGTTGGGCCATGCGCTGGAGATGGCGCGCGGCGCGAAGCTGACGGCCCGCGTGCGGCTGGATGCGTTGCCGTGGCTGCCGGGCGTGCAGGCGTTCGCCGCAGACGGCGTGATCACGGGCGCGTCCGGCCGCAACTGGACGTCGTACGGGGAATCAGTGCGCCTGGGCGCCGGGGTGTCAGACACCCAGCGGGCGTTGCTGACCGATCCGCAAACCTCGGGCGGCCTGCTGGTGTCGTGCGCGCCGGACGCCGCCGACGCGGTGCTCAAGATCTTCCACGAACAGGGTTTCGGGCAAGCCGCCGTGATTGGCGAGATGGCCGCCGGCCCGGCGCAGGTCGACGTGGACTGAAGCGGCGATATCCGCCAGCGATCACGCGCGGCTTCTCAGTCCGCCAGATCCCGCGCGGTCGCCGCCGCCTGATCCATCAGCCACTGCGTGACCACGTCGGCATCGGGCGTGCTGCGCCGCGCGTTGCGCACCAGCCAGTAGGCGTGTTCGGTGGCGCTGGCCGCGGGGCTGCCGACGAGGGTCAGCCGCCGGTCCGCCAGCATGGGCGCGATCAGCGCCAGCCGTCCCAGCGCGATGCCGTGGCCGGCCAGCGCGGCATGTACGATCTGGTCGTACTGGTTGAAACGCAGCATGCCTTTGGGGCGCACGCGGCCCAGACCGCGCGCGTTCAGCCATTCCGACCATTGCAGCCACGGCCGCGTGGGATCGTCGAATTCCAGCAGCACGTGGCGCTGCAACTCGCGCGCATCCAGTTCGCGCGCGTCGAGCGACGGGTGCGCCACCGGCACCACCGATTCGCCGAAGAGCCACACGGCGCCATCGGAGATCGAGTTGCGCTCGCTGTAGCGGATGGCGATGTCGACGGCTTCGCGATCGATGTCGATCAGCCGGTTGTCGGCGGCTACGCGCACGTCGATGTCGGGATGCGCCGCCTGAAAATCGCCCAGCCGGGGCAGCAGCCACAACGAGGCCACGCCGATGGTGGTGGTGACGGTGACGGGCGTGCGCCGTTCGGGGGCGCGGAGTTGTTCGGTCAGGTCGCCAAGCTGGCTTAACCAGACGTCGGCCATTCGAAAGAGTTGCGCGCCCTCGGCCGTGAACGTGACGCTGCGAAACCCCCGCACCAGCAGCGGCACGCCCAGATGCGCTTCCAGCGCGCGAATCTGGCGGCTGACCGCCGACTGCGTGACATGCAGGTCCTGCGCGGCGAGCGTGATGCTCATGCGGCGACCGACGGCGACAAAGCCGCGGACAAGATCAAGCGGTGGCAGTTTCGCAAGCGGATATGGCATTCGTGAAACTCATGCGTGTCGGGCGGAAAAATCGCTTGAGCAATAGTACGCCGCGGGCGTCCAATATGACTCAGACGTTGGGTGACTCGGACGGAATCGCGGTCATCCGCCGCGATCGCCGCTGCTGCGGCCGGGAGGGTCGCCATGATCCAGTTATGTTGCACTGCGGGAATGTCATTCCGTTTGGCCGGCGGCTCGACTATGCTGCTCAAGCGCGCTTCAGGCTTGCGCATCGTGTGTCACGCCGGCACCGTGTGGATCTCCGAATACCGCCGCTTCGATGACAGCGTGCTGCAAGCGGGCGAATCCCTGACCGTGCACAGCGATCGCGACGTCGTCCTCAGCGGCCTGCCGGATGCGCAGGTCGCGTTACAACCGGAGTCCCTGACATGACCGCGTCCTTGCCCGATACGCCCCGCATCGAAATGTGGTTCGATTTCGCCAGCCCGTACAGCTATCTGGCGATCGAGCGCATCGACACGCTTGCGCGCGAGGTCGAGGTCAAGGTCGATCTGCGGCCATTTCTGCTGGGGCCGATCTTCCAGGCGCAGGGCTGGAACGACACGCCGTTCCGGCTGTTTCCGGGCAAGGGCGCGTACATGATGCGCGATATCGCCCGCCTGGCCGAGAAGTACGGCGTGGTCTACAACCGTCCGCGCCTCTTTCCCCGCATGAGCGTGCTGCCCGCGCGCATCGCGTTGCTGGGCCAGGACGAGCCCTGGGGCCGCGATTTCTGCGTCGCGGTGTTCCGCGCGAATTTTCAGCATGACCTGGATATTCAGTCCGAAGACGTCGTGCGCGATCTGCTCATTGGCCTGTCGCTGGATGCCGATGCATTGATCGCCCGCGCCAAGACCGAAGGCGCCAAGGAAGCGCTGCGCAAGCAGGTGGACCGCGCGCGCAACCTCGGCGTGTTCGGCGCGCCCACGTTCTTCGTGGAGGGCGAAATGTTCTGGGGCAACGACCGCCTGGAAGACGCGCTGGACTGGACGCGCCGCACCGCGCCATCCAACGCCTGGCCGCCGCGGGCGCACACCTAGCCGGTCCCACCTCGCCGGCCGCACCTCGCCGGCCCCGCATCAAAAGTTTCTTCGTCAACGCATCATCAGCAATGAAAAACGCAAGCAGCGCCTATCGCGGCGCGCCCATGCCGGGCGGCCGCTCGTTCACGCAATTTCGCGCCGCCCGCATCCGGCGGGTGTCCTTCCAATGGAAACAGGCCGAACGCGCCGGCCTTCAGGACGACACCCTGTCCAAGGGCGGTGGCCACGGCAAACGCGGATAAGGCGCGCTAGCCCTTCGTCACCGGCCCGACATTCGCCCACTCTTCGTCGGAATACAGCCGCGACCGCAAGAGAAACCGCTTGCCTTCCGCGCTGTCCAGCGAAAACGCCCCGCCGCGTCCGGGCACGGCGTCGATGACAAGCTGGGTGTGTTCCCAGTAAGCGAACTGGTCTTCGCCGATCCAGAATGGGCAACCTTCCAGATCGCCCAACAGCACGTCCGAGCCGCCCACCATGAACTCGCCCTGTGGATAACACATGGGCGAGCTGCCGTCGCAGCAGCCGCCGGATTGGTGAAACATCAGCGGCCCGTGCTTGGCGCGCAGGGTGTCGATCAGCTGGCGCGCCTCGTCGGTCGCAACCACGCGTGGCGTGTGCTCTGGCATGGCGGGATTCCTCTGCGAGCGCGCCGGGCGGACCCGGCGCGCAGGTTGGCCGCGCAAGCGGCGTGGGATAGGCGGAGAAGCCTGGCAGATCAGAAGAACCCCAGCTTCTTAGGCGAATAGCTCACCAGCAGGTTCTTCGTCTGCTGATAGTGGTTGAGCATCATCTTGTGGTTCTCACGCCCGATGCCCGATTGCTTGTAGCCGCCGAATGCCGCGTGCGCCGGATAGGCGTGATAGCAGTTGGTCCATACGCGTCCCGCCTTGATCGCGCGGCCCATGCGGTAGCACGTGTTGGCATCGCGCGACCACACGCCGGCGCCCAGGCCGTACAGCGTGTCGTTGGCCAGCGCCAGCGCATCATCGGCGTCCTTGAACGTGGTGACCGCCACGACCGGCCCGAAGATTTCTTCCTGGAACACGCGCATCTTGTTGTGGCCCTTGAACACCGTGGGCTGCACGTAGTAGCCGCCTTCCAGCCCGCCTTGCATCTGCGCGCGCGAGCCGCCCGCCAGCACGTCCGCGCCTTCCTGCTTGCCGATGTCCAGATAGGACAGGATCTTCTCGAGCTGCTCGGCGGAGGCCTGCGCGCCCAGCATGGTGTCGGCATCCAGCGGGTTGCCTTGCTTGATCTCGGCCACGCGTTTCAGGGCGCGTTCCATGAACTTGTCGTAGAGCGATTCCTGGATCAGCGCGCGGCTGGGGCACGTGCACACTTCGCCCTGGTTCAGCGCGAACATGACGAAGCCCTCAACCGCCTTGTCCAGGAAGTCGTCGTCCTGCGCCGCCACGTCCGCAAAGAAGATGTTGGGTGACTTGCCGCCCAGTTCCAGTGTGACGGGGATGATGTTCTGCGACGCGTACTGCATGATCAGCCGGCCGGTGGTGGTCTCTCCGGTGAAGGCGATCTTGGCGATGCGCTTGCTGGATGCCAGCGGCTTGCCCGCTTCCAGCCCGAAGCCGGTCACGACGTTCACGACGCCCGGGGGCAGGATGTCGCCGATCAGTTCCATCAGAAGCAGGATGCCCAGCGGCGTCTGCTCGGCGGGTTTCAGCACCACGCAATTGCCCGCCGCCAGCGCAGGCGCAAGCTTCCACGCGGCCATCAGGATGGGGAAGTTCCACGGGATGATCTGACCGACCACGCCCAGCGGTTCGTTGAAGTGGTAAGCAACGGTGTCGTGGTCGATCTCGGATAGCCCGCCTTCCTGGCTGCGGATGCACGAGGCGAAGTAGCGGAAGTGGTCGATGGCCAGCGGGATGTCGGCCGCGCGGGCTTCGCGGATGGGCTTGCCGTTGTCCCAGGTTTCCGCCGTGGCCAGGCGTTCCAGGTTGGCTTCCATCACGTCCGCGATCTTCATCAGCATGCGGGCGCGTTCGGCAGCCGGGGTCGAACCCCATTTCGGCGCGGCGCGGTGCGCGGCGTCCAGCGCCAGTTCGATGTCGCGCTCTTTCGAGCGCGCGTTGCGGCTGAGAGTCTGGCCCGTGACCGGCGTGACGTTGTCGAAGTATTCGCCATCCGCGGGCGACTGCCATTTGCCGTCGATGAAATTGTCGTACTGCGTCTTGAGGTCCAGGCGGGTGCCGTAGGTCTCCGGGGTAACGCGGGTCGCGATATCCATGCTTGTCTCCGTATCGTTGGAATGGCGGCAGTGGACTGCCTGTCCGGTATCAAGCAAAACGCATGCCAGTCGGGGCATCCCGGCTGGACAGCCTGCCGCACGCGTGCGAAAGTAGTTTTTCAATGTCGCAATCCGCGACGTTGTCGCGCAACAGGTGTCGCAGCACAGGCGTCGCAGAACGCCGGTCCTAGGAGACATACATGGCTTCTCACTCCGGTCGGCAGACGCTGACGCAGGCGCGGCTGCTCTTCAACCAGCAGGGCGCGGTGCCGGGCGGCATGGTTGCCGAACCCATCCTGCGTTCCTGGCGCCGCTGCGCCGACCTGGGCTTTGACATGCGCGGCGTGCGCCGCGCCGAGCTCATGACGCAGGGCGAACTGCGCGAAGCCCAGCAGCGCAACGAAGCGCTGCGCCGCCTGTCCGAACCCGCCATCGCCTACCTGCGCCGCCAGGCCGGCGGCAGCGGCAACCTCGTCATTCTGTCGGACGCGCAGGGCCTGGTGCTGGACTCGGACGGCGATACGGGCTTTGCGCATCGGGCCTCGCGCGTGGCCCTGATGCCCGGCGCGCCGTGGGACGAAGCCGCCGCCGGCACCAATGCCATCGGCACTGCGCTGGTCGAAGGCCGGCCCATCGCCGTGCACGGCGCCGAACACTATTTCGAACCCAACCGCATCCTGACCTGCGCTGCCGTCCCCATCACCGACAGTGAAGGCCGCACGCTGGGCGTGCTCGATCTCTCCAGCCAGGCCCGCGACGTGCGCCCCGATGCGCTGGCGCTGGTGCGCGGGGCGGTGGACCGCATTGAACATCAATTGTTCGAAAGCGCTTATGAACAATGCACCGTGCTGCGCCTGCATGCCGACCCGGCCGGGCTGGGCCAGCCCGGCGAAGCGCTGCTGGCATTCCAGGGCGACCTGCTCATCGGCGCCAACCGGCGCGCGCTGCAGGCGCTGGCACTGGCGGCGACCGCGCTGGGCGTGTACCGCTACGCGGACGTGTTCGACGGCGACATCGAACGATGCCCGGATGCCTCGGGCAGGGTACATGCGCGGACGGGCGCGGTCTATCACGCGCGGCTGCGCATGCCGCGCACGCGCGCCCCGCAACCGCCCGCCGCACCCGCGTCGCGCACGCCCGGTGCGCTGGCCAGAACGCCGGCCCCCAGCTTCGATGCCGCGACGCTAGGCGCGCTGGCGCGCGCCGTGCATCTGGCGGACGCCGGCGTGTCGATCCTGCTGCAGGGCGAAACGGGCGTGGGCAAGGAGGTGTTTGCGCGGCAGATCCATGCGCGCGGCCAACGCGCGGCCGGCCCCTTCGTGGCGGTGAACTGCGCCGCCTTGCCGGAAAGCCTGATCGAATCGGAATTGTTCGGCTACGAAGACGGGGCCTTCACCGGTGCGCGCCGTCAGGGCAGCAAGGGCCTGTTGCGGCAGGCGCACGGCGGCGTGCTGTTCCTGGACGAGATCGGCGACATGCCGCTGCTGCTGCAATCGCGCCTGCTGCGTGTGCTGCAGACGCGCGAGGTCTCGCCCTTGGGCGCGGCGCGGCCCGTGCGGGTGGACTTCACCTTGGTGTGCGCGACGCATCGGCCACTTGCGCATGAAGGCCTGGATGCACCGGTGCGTCCTGACCTGTACTTCCGGATTGCCGAATACACCGTCACGCTCGAGCCCCTGCGTGCGCGGGCCGACCGCCTGGAATTGCTGCGCGAGCTGTGGGCGGCGCAAGGCGCGGGTCCCGCGCTGCCACCCGCCATCGAAGCCGTTCTCGCGGCGTATTCGTGGCCAGGCAATTACCGCCAACTGGCATCTGTGCTGCGCACGTTGCATGTGCTGGCGGGACCGGCGGGCAGGGTGGATGCAGACATGCTGCCGGCGCAATTGCGCGGTGCAGCGAGCGCCCCGAAGATCGACGCGCAGCCGTCCGGCGCGGCAACCTCAGCGCCCGCACCGGCCAGCGCAAGCGGCGCTCTGCACGCCATGACGGATGCCGCCATCCGCGGCGCATTGGCCGAAAACGGCGGCAGTGTCAGCCGCGCGGCGCGCGCGTTGGGCGTGCACCGCAGCACGGTGTACCGGCGCGCCGCCGCATTGGGCCTGGCGCGCCCGAAATAACCGGTGCAGGAACGCGCAGCGGGCGATCAGCCGATCAGACGCGCCAGTTCCGCACCCGGATCCTTGGCGCGCATGAACGCTTCGCCCACCAGGAACGCGTCGACCTTGTGGTCGCGCATCAGCTTCACGTCTTCCGGCTTGAGGATGCCGCTTTCGGTCACCACGCGTTTGCCGGCCGGGATGCGCGGCAAAAGGTCCAGCGTGGTTTGCAGGCTGGTTTCGAATGTGCGCAGGTTGCGGTTGTTGATGCCCAGGAGCGGCGTCTTGAGCGTAAGCGCGACATCCAGCTCCTGGGCGTCGTGCACCTCGACCAGCACGTCCATGCCCAGTTCGATCGCCAGCGTTTCGTAGTCGCGCAGTTGCGCGGGGGTGAGCGCGGCCACGATCAGCAGCACGCAGTCGGCGCCCATCGCACGCGCCGCGACGATCTGATAGGGATCGATCACGAAGTCCTTGCGCAGCACCGGCAGCGCGCACGCGGCCCGCGCCTGGCGCAGGTGGTCGTGCGAGCCCTGGAAGAACTGCACGTCCGTCAGCACGGACAGGCAGGCCGCGCCGTGCACGGCGTAGGTAGCGGCGATCTCGGCGGGCGCAAAGCCCTCGCGGATGACGCCCTTCGAGGGCGAGGCTTTCTTGATTTCAGCGATGACGCCGGCTTTGCCTTGCGAGATCTTGTCTTCGATGGCCTGGGCGAAACCGCGCACGTCCTGGCGCGCCTGCGCTTCGCGCAGGACTTCGGCTTCGCTGCGCATCTGGCGTGCGGCGGCGACTTCCTCAGCTTTGACGGCGAGGATCTTCGCGAGAATATCGTTCATTTCTGGAATGTCCGGGTGTATGCGCAGAATTCTTCCAGCTTGGCTCGCGCCGCGCCGGTGGAAATTAGTTCAAATGCTAGCGCTAAGGCTTCGGGAATGGAATCGGCTTTGTTGCCGGCATAGATGGCGAGCCCGGCGTTCAGGGCGACGATGTCTCTGGCCGCGCCCTCGACATTCTCCAGCGCCTCTATGACAAGCTCGCGCGACTGCTCGCGATTGGACACCTTGATGCTCCGGTTGGACATCATGGATAGCCCGTAGTCCTCGGGATGGATTTCATACTCGCGGACCACGCCGTCCTTCAGTTCGCCGACCATCGTGGCTCCGCCCAGCGAGGCCTCGTCCATGCCGTCCTTGCCGTGCACGACCAGTACATGGCGCGAACCCAGGCGTTCCAGCACGCGAACCTGAATGCCGACGAGGTCGGGGTGGAAGACGCCCATCAACTGGTTGGCGGCGCCGGCCGGGTTGGTCAGCGGACCCAGGATGTTGAAGATCGTGCGCACGGCCAGTTCCTTGCGCACCGCGGCCACGTTCTTCATCGCGCCGTGGTGGGCGGGCGCAAACATGAAACCGATGCCGGTCTCCTGGATGCATTCGGCCACCTGCTCCGGCGTCAGCACCAGGTTGGCGCCCAGCGCCTCCAGCACGTCGGCGCTGCCGCTGGACGACGAGGCGCTGCGGTTGCCGTGTTTGGCAATGGGCACGCCGGCCGCGGCCGCGACGAACATTGCGGTCGTGGAAATGTTGAACGTGTGGCTGCCGTCGCCGCCCGTGCCGCACATGTCCAGCAGGTCGTTCGGGTTGGGCGTGACCACGGGCGTGGCGAACTCGCGCATGACCTGAGCCGCGGCGGTGATCTCGCCAACGGTTTCCTTCTTGACGCGCAGGCCCATCAAGAGCGCGCTGGCGATCTGCGGCGACATCTCGCCGCGCATCAGCATGCGCATCAGGTGCAGCATTTCGTCGTGGAAAATTTCGCGGTGTTCGATGCAGCGCGTCAGCGCTTCGGAGGGGGAAATCGTCACGGTGCGTCCTTCTTAGGCGAGGTTCAGGAAGTTGCGCAGCAAGGCGTGGCCGTGCTCGCTCAGTACGGATTCGGGGTGGAACTGTACCCCGTACAACGGCAGCGTCTTGTGCCGCACGCCCATGATGTCGCCGTCCGGCGCCGTCGCGGTGACCGCCAGGCAATCAGGCAGGGTGGCCGGGTCGATGGTCAGCGAGTTGTAGCGGATGACAGTGTACGGCGTCGGCAGGCCTTCAAATATGTCAGTGCCCGTGTGCGAAAGCTGGATCGTCTTGCCGTGCATGATCTGCTGCGCGCGCACGATGTCGCCCCCGAAGGCCGCGCCGATGGCCTGGTGGCCCAGGCACACGCCCAGAATGGGCTTCTTGCCGGCATACGCCTGGATCAGCGGCACCGAGATGCCGGCCTCGGCCGGCGAGCACGGACCGGGCGACACGCAGATCTGGTCGGGATTGAGCGCAGCCACTTCATCGAGCGTGATCTGGTCGTTGCGCGCCACGCGCACGTCCACGCCCAGCTCGCCAAAGTACTGCACCAGGTTGTAGGTAAAGGAATCGTAGTTGTCGATCATCAACAGCATTTTTTTCTCCTCTGGGCCGTTCAGCGGCCCGGGCGGTAATTCGGTTGGGCCGGGGCCTCAGATGGGTTCGTCCAGGCCGTGCTGCACCTGCTCGGCCGCGCGCAGCACGGCGCGCGCCTTGGCTTCGGTCTCGGCCCATTCGGCTTCGGGGTTCGAATCGGCCACGATGCCGGCGGCCGCCTGCACGTACAGCGTGCCGTCCTTGATGACGCCGGTGCGGATCGCAATCGCCACGTCCATCTCGCCGCCGTAGCTCAGGTAGCCGGCCGCGCCGCCGTAGATGCCGCGGCGCACGGGTTCCAGTTCGTCGATGATCTTCATGGCCTCGACCTTGGGGGCGCCCGTCAGCGTGCCGGCCGGGAACGAGGCGCGCAGCACGTCCATGCTGCTCATGCCGGGGTTCAGGGTGCCGGTCACGTTCGACACCAGATGCATCACGTGCGAATAGCGCTCGATGACCATGGTGTCGCTGACCTTCACCGAGCCCACCTGCGCGACGCGGCCCACATCGTTGCGCGCCAGGTCGATCAGCATGACGTGTTCGGCGATTTCCTTCGGGTCCGCCTTCAGTTCGGCCGCCAGCGCCGCGTCTTCCTCGGGCGTGCCGCCACGCTTGCGCGTGCCCGCCAGCGGACGGATCGTGATCTGCGACTTCGGCTCGCCGTTTTCCACCGTGCGCTCCTGGCGCACCAGAATCTCGGGCGACGCGCCCACCACCTGGAAATCACCGAAGTTCCAGAAGTACATATAGGGGGAGGGATTGAGCGACCGCAGGGCGCGGTAGAGGGACAGCGGCGAATCGCGGAAGGGCTTGGCGATGACCTGGCCGATCTGGACCTGCATCAGATCGCCGGCGGCGATATGTTCCTTTGCGCGCAGCACGGCCGCCAGGTAGTCCTCTTTCTTGAAATCGCGCCGTTCCTCGGTCTGCATGCTGGCGTGGCTGTACGGAATCTCCACGGGGCGGCGCAGGCGCGCGCGCAGGTCGGTCAGGCGCTGCTGCGCACGGCTGTAGGCCTCGGGCTGGCTGGGATCCGCGTAGACCATCAGGTAGATGCGGCCGGCCAGGTTGTCGACGATGACCAGCTCGTCCACGTGCATCAGCATCAGGTCGGGCGTGCCGCCTTCCATGCCGGCCGGAAACGGCTTGACCGCGGGACCCAGGCACGGCTCGATGTGGCGCACGGTGTCGTAGCCGAAGTAACCGGCCAGGCCGCCGCAGAAGCGCGGCATGCCCGGGCGCAGCGCGACCTTGAAGCGGCTCTGGTATTGCTCGATGAAGGCCAGCGGATCGCCATCGTGCGTCTCGGCGACCTTGCCGTCGTGCAGCACCTCGGTGCGCGTGCCGCTGGCGCGGATCACCGTGCGCGCGGGCAGGCCGATGAACGAATAGCGGCCGAAGCGCTCGCCGCCCACCACGGATTCCATCAGGCAGGTCATGCGGCCGGCCAAGGGGCCCGAATGCGCCAGCTTCAGGTAGATGCCAAGCGGGGTGTCCAGATCGGCGTAGGTCTCGGCCACCAGCGGAATGCGGTTGTAGCCTTGTGCCGCAAGGGCCTTGAATTCGATTTCGGTCATGTCGGGTCTCGTAAGCGGTGTCTGCTTTCGGACCGGGCACGCAACAAAAAACCCGGTCCAGTTGACTGGTTCCGGGTTGGGCGCTGTTTACACAGTGTCGGCGCTAGGCGGCAAGGTCGCGTCTAGGGCCGGGAAGGGGAATCATCGCCACCCGGAAGACAAACGCCACCAACGCCACGAGGCGCCGAGCATTTGGTTCTGGATGGAAACGTTCATTGAGCGGTTCGGTAATAGAGTACGCGGTAGTAAATTCGTGCTTGGGTTGCGACGCTGATCAGGCGGGGACTTTTGCGGCGTTCTGGTTCTGATTCCAGAGCGCGACCCACTGGGCGGCGTCAACAAGCGTGTCAACTATACCATCGACATCCAGCTCGCGCACGTCACGGCCTTCGTTGTAGCCATACGGCACCACCAGGACCTGCGTGCCCGCGCTGCGGCCGGCCTGCGCGTCGTTGATCGAATCGCCGATCGTCACGGCCTCGGTCACACCCACGCCCATCAGGTCGCACGCATGGTGGATCTGGTCGGGATCGGGCTTGCGGCGCTCGCAGGTGTCGCCGCACACCACGGCCTCGAAAAAGCCCGCCAGCCCCGTGCGCTGCAAGAGCGGCAAGGTGAATTCCGTGGGCTTGTTGGTGACCACGGCCAGCTTCAGGCCCTGGTCGCGCATGAGCTTGAGGCCTTCGATCACGCCCGGGTAGACCTGCGCGCGCTCGCCGTTCACCAGGTGGTAATGGCGGTAGAAGGCCTCGCGGGCGCGCTGGAATTCGTCGGGCGACGGGTCGGCGGCATCGAGCGATCCGGCCAGGCTGCGCCGCACCAGGTTATCCACACCCTTGCCGACGAACGTGGCCACCACGTCCTCGCGCAGCGCGATCATGCCAAGTTCAACGCGCATGGCGTTGGCGGCAAACGCCAGATCGGGAATGGAGTCGAGCAGGGTACCGTCCAGGTCCAGCAGCGCGGCGCGAAAAGCGGTCATGTCGAATTCCTCAGACGGCGGTGGTTTCGCCAATGGCGATCTGGTCGCGCATGGCCTTGATGATGCCGGCGTAATCCGGCTTGCCGAAGATGGCCGAGCCGGCCACGAACGTGTCCGCGCCCGCGGCGCGGATTTCGGCGATGTTGTCGATCTTGACGCCGCCGTCCACCTGCAGAACGATCTCCTGGCCGCCGGCCTGCATCCACGCGTCGATGCGGGCGCGGGCCTCGCGCAGCTTGGTGAGCGCCGCCGGGATGAAGCTTTGGCCGCCAAACCCCGGGTTCACCGACATGATGAGCACCAGGTCGATCTTGTCCATCACGTAGTCCATGTAGGACAGCGGCGTGGCGGGATTGAAGACCAGACCGGCCTTGCAGCCGCTTTCGCGGATCAGGGACAGCGTGCGGTCCACGTGGGCGCTCGCGTCGGGGTGGAAGCTGATGTAGTCGGCGCCGGCCTTGGCAAACTGCGGCACCAGCGCGTCCACGGGTTCGACCATCAGGTGCACGTCGATCGGCACCTCAACGTGGGGGCGGATCGCGGCACAGACCATCGGGCCGATCGTCAGGTTGGGGACATAGTGGTTGTCCATCACGTCCACGTGGATCCAGTCGGCGCCGGCGGCGACGACGTTGCGGACTTCCTCGCCCAGCCGGGCGAAGTCAGCCGACAGGATGCTGGGAGTAATGCGGGTGGAGGCCGTTTGCTTGGACATGATGTTCGGGGTCGGGGAGGGCATAATGTGCCATTATTGCAGTTTGAGGCGCCGCAGCGGGTATGCCCCGGTTGGCGCGCCTGAAATTCCGTCTTTCAAGCGTGGGCGCCAACGTTGCGCCGCCCGCGCTCAGTCACACAGGGAAGGACTGTGAAACCTTACGACCTGAGCGTCTCTGTCTCTCCGCGCTTCGTGCCCGAACAGTCCGACCCCGGCGAACAGCAATTCGTGTTCGCCTACACCGTCCGCATCACCAATACCGGCGAACATCCCGCGCAGGTGATCAGCCGCCACTGGATCATCACCGACGGCAACCAGCGCGTGCAGGAAGTGCGCGGCCTGGGCATCGTGGGGCAGCAGCCCCTCCTGGCCCCGGGCGAGACCTTCGAGTACACCAGCGGCTGTCCCCTGCCCACGCCGGTGGGCACGATGCGCGGCATCTACCACTGCGTCGGCGAGAACGGCATTCCGTTCGAAGTGCCGATCACCGAATTCGTCCTGGCCATGCCGCGCACCTTGCACTGAGTATGGTCCGGCCTTCCGTTGCACGTTTTTCCCTCTGCACATGAAGCGCATTCTTAGCCTGTCCGTGCTGTCGATCCTGCTGGCGGCATGTTCCACCCCCTCGGATATTCCCCCTGAATCCGGCCTGCCCGCCACGCCCGGCGCGCGTCCGCCCGCAGCGGACGGCCCGCTCGTCGTGCCGCCGCTGGGCTCGCTGCCCGACACCGCGCCGCGCGCGCTGGCTGGCAAGCTGAAGCCAGCCAACTGGTCCGAGCTGCCCGGCTGGAGCGCCGACGATCTATCCCAGTTCTGGCCCCTGTTCCTGCGCAACTGCAAGGGGCTGATGCGGCCCACCAGCGGCAACCTGGCTGCGCCCGCGCGTGCCACGCCGCGCGCCTGGCAGCCGGTCTGCGCCGCCGCCATCGATCCGGCCCGCGCGCCCGCCGCCGGCGACGCCGAAGGCGTGCGCCGTTTCCTGCAGACTTACCTGCAACCCTGGCGCCTGAACGCGGCCGACGGCAAGCCGGCCACCAATACGGTGACGGGATACTACGAACCCTTGGTGCGCGGATCGCGCCGTCAGGGCGGCGTCTACCAATGGCCGCTGTACGCGGTGCCCGCCGACCTGCTGACGATCGACCTGGGTTCCGTCTACCCCGACCTGGCCGGCAAGCGCGTGCGCGGCAAGCTCGACGGCAAGCGCGTCGTGCCGTACGACACGCGCGCCGCCATCGAATCGTCGTCCGGCCGCCGCCCGCCCGTGGTGGTCTGGGTGGACGATCCCGTGGACAATTTCTTCCTGCAGGTCCAGGGCTCCGGCCGCGTGCAGCTGACCGACGGCCCCGACGCCGGCAAGACCATCCGCGTCGCCTACGCCGACCACAACGGCCAGCCGTACGTGTCCATCGGCCGCTGGCTGATCGACCGCGGCGAACTCACCGCCGACCAGGCGTCCATGCAGAACATCCGGGCCTGGGCGCAGCGCAATCCCAAGCGCGTGCCTGAAATGCTCAACGCCAATCCGGCCGTGGTGTTCTTCCGTGAAGAGGCGGTCATCGACCCCGAACAAGGGCCCAAGGGCGCCTACGCCATTCCGCTCGCGCCGCGGCGCTCGGTGGCGGTGGACGCAACCTTCGTGCCGCTCGGCACGCCGCTGTTCCTGTCCACCACCTATCCCGCGTCGGACCGGCCCCTGCAGCGCCTGGTGTTCGCCCAGGACACCGGCACCGCCATCCGCGGGGCGGCGCGCGCCGACTTCTACTGGGGTTACGGCGAAGAAGCCGGCCAGCAGGCGGGCCGCATGAAGCAACGCGGCCAGATGTGGCTGCTGTGGCCCAAACAGGCCGGGGAGCCTTCCGCACGATGAGCCATCAGATCGTAGTTTGCGGGGCCGGCATCGTCGGCCTGTCCACCGCGCTGGCGCTGGCCCGCCGCGGCCAGCGCGTGGCCGTGCTGGCGCCGCGCGCCGCCGTGCCGCCCGCCGATCCCAACCGCTATCACCCCCGCGTCTACGCCATTTCGCCAGCCAGCCAGCGCTTTCTGGCCGACATCGGCGTGTGGGACGGCATGCCCGCGTCGCGGCTGATGCCGGTGCAGGCCATGGAGATCCACGGCGACGCGGACGGCCAGGTCAACCTGAACGCCTGGCAGGCGGCGCTGCCGCAACTGGCCTGGATCGTCGAATCCGGCGAGATCGAGCGCGTCCTGATCCAGGCCGTGCGCATGTTCGGCATCGCCTGGCTGGAAGACCGCTGCACCGGCTACCAGAACGGCGCTGTCGACACCGAAAGCGGCGCGCGCATCCAGGCCGAACTCTTTGTCGGCGCCGACGGCGCGGCTTCGCCGCTGCGCGAGGCGGCCGGGATGAAGCACGAAGCCCAGTCCTACAACGACACCGGACTCGTCGTGCATCTGGACGCGGAACTGCCGCACCAGGGCACCGCGATCCAATGGTTCCGCGACGACGGCGTGCTGGCGCTGCTGCCGCTGCCCGACACCGCGGACGGTCCGCAGGTGTCCATGGTGTGGTCCATGCGCAGCGAACTGGCCCAGCAACTGCTCGAACTGCCCCAGGAAGCGCAAACCGCCCGCCTGGAGGCCCTGCTGGCCCAGGCTGCCGAAGGGCGGCTGGGCCGCCTGAAGGTCCGCAGCAAGCTGCACGGTTTTCCGCTGACGCTGGAACGCGCCCAGATGGTGGCCCCCGGCATTGCGCTGGCCGGAGACGCCGCGCACCGCCTGCACCCGCTGGCGGGCCAGGGCCTGAATCTGGGGCTGGGCGACGTCGAGGCGCTGGCGCGCATCGTCGCCGAACGTGAACCCTACCGCCAGGCCGGCGACCTGCGCGTGCTGCACCGCTACCAGCGGGCGCGCGCCGAGCCGGTCCTGGCCATGCGCTTGGCCACCGACGGCCTGCACAAGCTGTTTGGATCGAAGGCGACGCCGCTCGTCTGGCTGCGCAACGCCGGCATGCATTGGGTCGAAGGCGCGCCGCTGATCAAGCGCCGGCTGATCGCGGGGGCGTCCGCCAATTAGGCAGCCGGCGAGCCCGGGTAGGGGAACCTGCGCGGGCCGGCGGCCGTCTGATAGCGATCCGCATGCCCGCCGCTCGCCGCCTGCCGCGGCCGCCCGCCCCGGATCGGTTACGCTTTCCGGCTGAGCACACGACTGACAAGACCAGGAGTACCGATGAAATTCCGCATACCCGCCACCCTGGCGGCCTGTTTCCTCGCCGCGGGTATCGGCCTGTCCGCCACGGCCCACGCGCAGGGCGCGAAGTCCGTCTCCACGCAGTCCGTGGGCGAGGCGGCCAAGGGCGAAAAAAGCGTCTCCACCACCGAACTCGATCCCCAGTCGGCCGCCGTCAAGGAACGCTTTCAGCAGCGCTTTTCCGGCATGAACGTCACGACCGTGCGCCGCACGCCTTATGGCCTCTTTGAAGTGCAGCTCGGCATGGACCTGATCTACACCGACGAAGGCGTGACGTGGGTCATGGAAGGTCCGCTGATCGACGCCGCCACGCGCCGCGACGTCACCCGCGAATCCCAGGAAAAGCTCAGCGCCGTCACGTTCGACCAGTTGCCGCTGGACCTGGCGATCAAGCAAGTCAAGGGCGACGGCTCGCGCAAGGTCGCGATCTTCGAAGACCCCAACTGCGGCTACTGCAAGCAGTTGCGCAAGACGCTCGAAGGCGTGGACAACCTGACCGTCTACACCTTCCTCTATCCCATCCTGTCGCCGGACTCCAAGGTCAAGGTGCGCAACGTCTGGTGCGCCAAGGACCAGGGCAAGACCTGGGACGACTGGATGCTGCGCGGCAAGACGCCGCCCAACGCCGATTGCGACGTGCCCGAAGACAAGCTGCTGGCGCTGGGTCAGCAACTGATGGTGCGCGGCACGCCGACGCTGTTCTTTGCCGACGGCTCGCGCATCAGCGGCGCGCTGCCGCTGGACCAGCTCAAGGCCCGTTTGAACTGACCGGCGCACGTCGCGCCGGCCCGGAAAAGGGTGGCGCGGCACGCGCCATCCCTCCCGGAGACAAGACTTGAAAATCGCAATCCTCGACGATTACCACGACGTAGCCCGGCGCTATGCGGACTGGACCTCGCTGGGCGGTGACGCCGAGGTGCAGATCTTCAACAGCTTCATCCCCGACGACCAGGTCGAGGCCGCGCTCGAGTCCTTCGACGTGATCGTCGCCATGCGCGAGCGCACGCCGTTTCCCGCCGAGCGCATCCGCGCACTGCCCAAGCTGCGCCTCCTGGTCACCACCGGCATGCGCAACAACGCCATCGACATGCAGGCCTGCGCCGCGCAGGGCATCGTCGTGTCCGGCGCGCCCGGCAGCGCTGACGCCAACACGGCCACGGCAGAGCTCGCCTGGGCTCACATCCTGGGGCTTTTCAAGCACCTGCCCGCCGAAGACGCCGCCATGCGCCGCGGCATGTGGCAGACGGCCATGCCTGAGCCGCTGGCCGGCAAGCGCCTGGGCGTGGTGGGCCTGGGCAAGCTGGGCGCCGCGGTGGCCAAGGTGGGTCTGGCCTTCGGCATGGACGTCGTGGCCTGGAGCCCCAACCTGACCGACGAGCGCGCCCAGGCTGCCGGCGTCACGCGTGTGGACAAGCACGAACTCTTTTCCACGTCCGACGTCGTGAGCCTGCACCTGATCCTTTCCGACCGTAGCCGTCACGTGGTGGATGCCACCGCGCTGGCCGCGATGAAGCCGACCGCCTACCTGGTGAATACCTCGCGCGCCGGTCTCGTCGACCAGGACGCGCTGATGGACGCCCTGGTGAAGTTCCGCATCGCCGGCGCCGGCCTGGACGTCTACCCCGAAGAGCCGCTGTCCCCCACCGACAACGTGCGCGATCTGGACAACGTGATCCTCACGCCGCACCTGGGCTACGTCAGCCGCGAGAACTTCGAGGCGTTCTACCAGAATTGCCTGGAAGCCGTGAAGGCCTGGGCGGCGGGTGCGCCGATCCGGGTGCTGAACGCCTGATACCGCCAAGCAAAAAAATGGGGCTGCCTGTCGCAGCCCCATTTTTATTCGGGTGGTTCGCCTTTTAGGCGGCGCATCACCCGCGCGAGAACATCACCTTTTTCTCGATGATCGCGCCTGGCTCCAACGCCGGCGGCGTATCGCCACATGCGTCGTCCGCGTCTTCCGTGGGATCGACCGCATCAAATGCGGTGTCGCCGTTGGCGTCCGCCACGCCCGTGGGCTTCAAGCCCACGAAGTCGAACAGGTCGCGGTCCATCAGGTGCGAGGGCACGACGCGCGATAGCGCGTTGAACACGTTCCAGGAACGGCCCGGGTGCTGCTTGTCCCATTCCTTGATCATGCGGCCCACTTCCTTGCGCTTCAGGTTCTCTTGCGAGCCGCAGAGATTGCACGGAATGATGGGGAACTGCTTGAGCTCGGCGTAGGCGATCAGGTCGGACTCGACCACATACGCGAGCGGGCGGATCACCGTGTGGCGGCCGTCGTCGGACACCAGCTTGGGCGGCATGCCCTTGGCCTTGCCGCCGTAGAACAGGTTCAGGAAGAACGTGGCCAGGATGTCGTCGCGATGATGGCCCAGCGCGATCTTGGTGGCGCCCAGTTCCGAGGCGACGCGGTAAAGGATGCCGCGGCGCAGCCGCGAACAGAGCGAGCACATCGTCTTGCCCTCTTCCAGCACGCGCGTCACGATCGAATACGTGTCCTGCGTCTCGATGTGGAAGGGAACGCCCAGTTCCTTCAGGTATTGCGGCAGGATGTGATCGGGAAAGCCAGGCTGCTTCTGGTCCAGGTTCACCGCGATCAGTTCGAACTTGAACGGCGCGCGCTTCTGGAGCTGCAGCAGGATGTCCAGCATGGCATAGGAATCCTTGCCGCCGGACAGGCAGACCATCACGCGGTCGCCTTCCTCGATCATGTTGTAGTCGGACAGGGCGCGCGTGGTCTCGCGCGCCAGCCGCTTGGTCAGCTTGTTGCCTTCGAGGCGCGCCTTTTCGTCGGCGGGCGTGCGAAATTGCACGGCGGGGGAAGCGATATCGTTCATGTCAGCGATTGATCTGGATTTCCACGCCCACCGCCGCACAGTCGGAGAAGGCCATGGGCTTGCTGATGCGCAGGCGCAGCGCGCGGATTTCCTGGAAGTCCGCCAGCAGGCGCGCGGCAACTTGTTCGGACAGGGTTTCGATCAGGTTCACGTGCGCCTGCGTGCATTCCTCGACAATCGCCTCGCGCAGCCGGCGGTAGTCCAGCACGCTGTGGATATCGTGGTCGTCCACCGAGCGTTGGATGTCGACGTCGAATTCGGCATCGACGTGCAGGGGCTGGGTGGCGCGGCGCTCGTGCTCGAGGATGCCGATGCGGGCGTCGAGCGCAAGGCCGGAAAGAATGATGCGGCGAGTGGGCATGATGAAAACCTGGGTGGAATAGCCGGAATTGTAAGGCGACGGCGGATGGCAGGACGCGCTGGCTACAATTCGGCCATGTCCGGGCGCCCGCAAGGCGCCGGCGCAGTCAATAAGGGGTGAAATGCAACAGATGCACGATTCGGTCATTGTAGGCGGCGGCCCGGCCGGCGCCTCCTGCGCCCTCTGGCTGGCCCGGCTGGGCCTGTCCCCGCTGCTGGTCGAGGCCAGCGCCCGCCTGGGCGGGCTGGGCAATGACAACCCGTTCGCCGATGACTGGATCGCCGTGTTGCCCGGCGTGACCGGCCAGCAGGTGGCGGCCAACATCGACACCAGCGTGCGCGCCGCCAATGTGCCCCTGCGGCTGGAAACCCGCGTCACCGGGGTGCGGCCCTGCAAGGGCGGCATCGAAACCACGCTTGCCGGCCCGGACGGCCAGGAAGTCCTGGCCCGCGCCCGCACCCTGGTCATCGCCTCCGGCGTGCGCGCCAAGGGTCTGCCCGACCACCCGCCGGCCGCGTCCTGGCCGGGCGTGCTGATCGGCCCCGGCTCGCCCATCGTGGCGCAGGATTATTCCGGCCTGACGGTCGCCGTCCTGGGCGGCGGCGACAACGCCTTCGAAAACTTCGTCTACGTACGCAACCGGGGCGCGCGCACGGTTCATCTGTACGCACGCAGCGTGCGCGCCCAGCAGCAATGGGTCACGCGCGCCGGGACCGGCGGCGTGCACATCGGACCCTACAAGGTCGATCCGGCCACCCGCAGCGTGGACGGCCGGCAATACGACCTGATCCTTGTCTTCTACGGCTGGGAACCGCAGGCCGCGTTCGCCGACGATCTGCGGCTGGCGCGCGACGAGCGCGGCTACATCCGCACCGACTTCGCCACCGCCGAAACCAGCGTGCCCGACATCTACGCCATCGGCGAGGTGGCGCACCGCATGCACCCCTGCGTAGTGACATCGATGGCCGACGGCGTGGTCGCGGCCAAGGCCATCCAAAGGCGCTGGGAGCGCGCGGGGGCGTAAAGCGGACCCGCCCCGCCGCGCGCCGGTCAGCTCAGCCGCGATCGGCTTGCGCCAGGAACGTCAGCACGGCATCCAGGAATTCCTCGGGTCGTTCCACATTCGACAGATGCACCGCCGGCAGGATGCGCAATTCGGCGCCCGGCACCGTCGCCGCGATGCGTTCGCCGTGGCTGGCCGCCGTCACGGTGTCGTCGCGGCCCGCGATCACCAGCGTCGGCCGGTCGATCAACGCGTTCGTGCGGCGCAGGTCCATGTCGCGCACCGCCGCGAAAGCGCCCGCCAACCCTTTCGGATCCGTTGCCAGCAGCATGGCGCGAAAGACGGCGACCACCGGCCCTCCTGCCTGCCGCATTGACGCGGGAAACCAGTTGGCCAGGAACGATTCGGCGATTTCCGTCATGTCGGGCGCCCGCAGGGTCTCGGCGATGCGCGCGTCCCATTGCGGAGCAGGGCCCAGATAGTCCGACGTGTTCGCCAGGATCAGCCGGTCGATGCGATCAGAAGCATGCACGCCCAGCCACTGCCCGATCATGCCGCCCAGCGACAACCCCAGAAACTGCGCCCGCGCGATATCCAGCGCATCCATCAGCTCGATCACATCGCGGCCCAGCCGATCCAGCGAATACGCGCCTTCCGGCACGCCGGACGCACCGTGGCCGCGCGTGTCGTATCGCAGCACGCGGAAGGACCGCGATAAGGCGGCCACCTCGGCATCCCACATGTGCAGCGTGGTGCCGATGGAGTTCGACAGGATGAGGACGGGCAGGGCGGCGTCGCCGTCGAAGCGGTAGGCGACGCGCACGCCGTCGCCCGTGGTGAAGAAAGAAAGCGTGGACATGGAAGTCTCCGTGGAAAGAAACGGCTTTCAGCGTAGTTGCGCCGCCTTCCAGAAAAAACTACAAACTTCGGACAGTCTTTGTCGGAAAAGCTGAAATGAGCGATTTCACGCTGCACGATCTGCAGTGCTTCGACGCGGTGGTGCGGGCCGGCGGATTCCAGGCGGCGGCCGCGACGTTGCACCGCTCGCACCCGGCCGTCTTCGCCGCCGTCGCCAAGCTGGAACGGCAACTGGGGCTGACGCTGCTTGATCGCAGCGGCTACCGCGTCACCCCGACCGCCTCGGGCATCTCGTTTCACCGCCGGTCACAGCCGCTGCTGCGCGAACTGGACGGCTTGCGCACCCATGCCGCGCAACTGGCCATGGGCGAGGAAAGCGATCTGCACGTCGTCATCGGCGACTTCTGCCCGCGAGCAGAAACGCTGGGTCTGCTCAGCCGCTTTTTTTCGGCGTGCCCGGCTACGCGGCTGCATCTGCATGTCGAGGCCGTGGGCGGACCCGAAGAGCGCCTGCTGGATGGCGACGCCGACCTGATCCTGCATCGCGTGGACAAGACCGATCCGCGCATCGAATGGCTCGACCTTGCCAAGGTGCCATTCCTTCCGGTCGCCGCGCCCGGCTATCTGCCCGATTCCGGCACGGCGGGCATCGACGCGCGCACGTTGCGCGGCTACACGCAGTGCGTCATGCGCGACACCGCCCGGCATACGCCGCCGCGCGACTACTTCATGATCGAAGGCGCCGCGCGGTGCACCGTGCCGGACCAGCTCATGAAAAAGGACATCATCCTGCAGGGGATGGGATGGGGCCATCTGCCGCGCTTTCTGATCGAGGACGAATTGCGCGACGGCCGCCTGCGGTCCCTGGCCAGCCGCCGCCTGCCCGGGACCACCGAGACGCTGGTCGCCGCGCGGCGCGCCGACAGGCCGCACGGAGCTGTGCTGGCGCGGCTGTGGCAGCACCTGCAGCAAGCGGCGGACGGCTTCCAGTTGCGCTGAGGTCCCTTCGGCGCCGGCGCCATCTTCAGCGCAGGCGAACCCACACCTCCGGATTCCGGAATAGGCATTTGCCACCCCAGCGCCCACACTCGGGCTCACGAGTTGACCAATCAATGGTCACGCAGGGAGACAAGCATGATGTGTGCGCATCGCTGGCTGACGGCCGGCGCGATGGCCATCGCCATCGCGAGCCCGGCGCAGGCGGCCTGGCCTGAACGGCCCATCACCCTCATCATCCCGGCCGCGCCGGGCGGCACCACGGACATCTCGGCGCGCCTCATCGCCGACAAGCTGGCCGCCAAGCTCGGCCAGCAGGTCATCGTCGAGAACCGCGCCGGCGCCGCGGGCATCATCGGCGCGCAGGCGCTGGCGCGCGCCAAGCCCGACGGCTACACGCTGCTGATGGGCAACATCGGCCCCAACGCCATCAACTACGCGCTTTACAAGACGCTGCCCTATAAGCCCGCCGACTTCGCGCCTGTCACGCTCGTGATCTCGGTGCCCAACGTGCTCGTCGTCAACGAGGCCTCGCCGGCCCGCAGTGTGGCGGACCTGCTGGCGCAGGTCAGGCAAGACCCCGCCAAGGTGTCCTTCGGCAGTTCCGGCGCGGGCCAGTCGCCGCACCTGTCCGCCGAAATGTTCAAGCAGCGCGCCGGCATCCCCGGCACGCACGTCGCCTACAAGGGCGCCGGCCCCGCCGTGGCCGCGCTGCTCGGACAGCAATTCACCTTCATGATCGATAACCTGCCCAGCTCCATGCCGTACATCCAGGCCGGCAAGCTGCGTGCGCTGGCCGTCACCAGCGACAAGCGCCTCGCCGAATTGCCGAACGTGCCGACCATGGCCGAGGCCGGCGTGAAGGACATGGTGGTCACCGCGTGGTTCGGCCTGGTCGCGCCCGCGGGCACGCCGCAAGACGCCGTCGACAAACTCTACGCCGCCACGCGCGACGTGGTGCGCAGCCCCGAGATCAGCGAACGCTTCAAGGCCATGGGCGGCCAGGCGGGCGGCAACACGCCCGCGGAGTTCGCGGCCTTCATCGACCAGGAACGCGTCCGCTGGAAAAGCATCGTGGACGCCGCGGGTCTCGTGCAGGAGCAATAGGTGATCGACAAGATTCAGGAATCCATGGCGCAGGCCGTGGCCGTCATCCCCGACGGCGCATCCGTGCTGGTGGGCGGCTTCGGCGAGGCCGGCGTGCCCTATGAGCTGCTGCACTGCCTGGCGGAACTCGGCCGGCGCAACCTCACCATCATCTCCAACAACGCCGGCACGTTCGAACGCGGCATCGCCGCGCTGCTGGTTCGCAAGCAGGTCCGCAAGATCATCTGTTCGCACCCGCGCCCACCCAACTCCGACGCCTTCGCGCGCGCCTACCGCGCAGGCGAGGTCGAACTGGAATGCGTGCCCCAAGGCACTTTGGCCGAACGGCTGCGCGCCGCGGGCGCGGGACTCGGTCCGTTCTACACGCCCACCGGCTATGGCACCGAACTGGCCGAGGGGCGGCGCCAGGAAGTCATTGACGGCATCGGCTACGTGCTCGAGCAGCCGCTGCGCGCCGACTACGCGCTCATCCGCGCGCATCTGGGCGACCGCTGGGGCAACCTCATGTACCGCCATGCCGCGCGCAACTTCAACCCCGTCATGTGCATGGCCGCGGCGCACGCCATCGCGCAGGTCGACGAGATCGTGCCGCTGGGCGCGCTGGCGCCAGAACAGATCATGACGCAGGGCATCTTCGTGAAATCCGTCGTGCGCGTGGAGGCCTGACATGCAGGACATCATCGGCCTGACCCGCCAGCAGATCGCCCAGCTTCTGGCCAGCGACATTCCCGACGGCGCCATCGTCAACCTCGGGATCGGCATGCCTACCCTGGTCGGCGACTACCTGCCCAGCGGCCGCGAAATCCTGCTGCACAGCGAGAACGGCATCCTCGGCATGGGCCCCGCCGCCAACGGCGACGAGGTCGACCCCGATCTCATCAACGCCAGCCGCCAGCCCATCACCTTGCTGCAAGGCGCATCCATCACCGAACACACCATCTCCTTCGCCATGATGCGCGGCGGCCACCTGGACTATGCCGTCCTCGGCGCCTTCCAGGTGTCCGAACGCGGCGATCTGGCCAACTGGAAAACCGACGCCACCGACGCCATCCCCGCCGTCGGCGGCGCCATGGACCTGGCCGTCGGCGCCAAGCAGGTGCTGGTCACCATGGAACACCGCGGCCGCGACGGCACGCCCAAGATCCTG
The DNA here is from genome assembly GCF_059760815.1 of Achromobacter sp. 1012554356. Lineage (NCBI taxonomy): Bacteria > Pseudomonadati > Pseudomonadota > Betaproteobacteria > Burkholderiales > Alcaligenaceae > Achromobacter > Achromobacter sp. 1012554356. The sequence continues at coordinate 41,452 of NZ_JCBANC010000056.1, forward strand.
CGGCAATGCACTTATCCGCTCACCGGCAAGGGCGTGGTATCGCGCATCTATACAGACCTCGCCGTCATCGACGTCATGCCCGTGGGTTTGGAGGTGCACGCGATGAAGGCGGGCGTGACCGAAGACTTCCTGCGGTCGGTCACTGAAGCCCCGCTGCATTTTCCGCAAACGCCGCGAACCATCGCCGTGGACGGCGAGGGCGTGCCGAGATACGCGTAAACGTGGAGCGCCCGGCGCCGGGCAAAGGAGCTACCGATGATTCGTTCAACCCTGGCCGCCGGATCGGCAATTGCGCTGTGCCTCGGCGCGGCCGCCGTCGCCCACGCCGCGCCAACCTATCCCGACAAGCCCATCACCTTGCTGATCCCGTACCCGCCGGGCGGCAGCGCCGACATGCTCGCGCGCCCACTGGGCGCAGAACTTCAGAAGCAGTGGGGCCAGCCGGTCGTCCTCGAATACAAGCCCGGCGCAGGCGGCGCCATCGCCTCCGCCCAACTCGCCCGCGCCAAGCCCGATGGCTACACGCTCCTGATGGTGCTCGCCGCCCACACCATCAATCCCAGCCTCTATCCCTCACTGCCGTACGACACCCGCAAGGACTTCGCCCCGGTCTCCCTCGTGGCCACGCTGCCCATGCTCGTCGCCGCACCGCTCGCCACACCCGCCAACACCGTCACCGAACTCATCGCCTACGGCAAGGCCAACCCCGGCAAGCTGAGCTTCGCGTCCGCAGGCAACGGCAACACCAGCCACCTCGCCGCCGAGATGTTCAAGCACCAGACGGGCGCCGACATGATGCACGTCCCCTACAAAGGCAGCGGCCCCGCCGTCGTCGCACTGCTCGGCGGCGAAGTGTCGCTGATGTTCGACAGCATCTCGACCTCGCTGCCGCAAGTGCAGGCCGGCAAACTCAAGGCAATCGCCGTCACCGGCGAACACCGCTCCCCGCTCCTGCCCGACGTCCCCACCGTCGCCGAAACCGTCCCCAACTTCGTCGTCAACGGCTGGTACGGGATATTGGCGCCGGCGGGTACGCCGGGGGCGGTGGTTGATGCAGTCAGCAAGGGAATTGCGGAGGCGGTGTCAGTGCCAGCGGTGAAGGGGCAATTGGCGGGATATGGGTATGAGGTGGTGGGGTCGACGCCGGCGGAGTTTGGGGCGCATATTGAGCGGGAGTTAGGGACTTGGAAGAGGGCGGTTGAGGTGTCTGGGGCGAAGGTGAATTGAAGGGTTGTCTCGGCGAGCGGAGGCAATGTGGGTGTCTGACACCCGCTTAGGCGGTGCTTCACGCTGAGGTCATCTTTCCTGGGTGTCTGACACCGGCCCGGGTGGCAATGGTCTTCGTAGGTCGCCCGCCGCCGCGGTCACCGTGGGCACGATCGCCCACGATTGCGGTCCGGAGCCTTCGCTCCGGTCTGCCCCATCCTCATCCTCGTCCTCGCCTGCGGCGACTCCTACGGATTCCGTCGGGCGCATCGACGGCGCTCGCGTCCACGGTGACCGCGCCGCCGTGCGGCGAGGGTCTTTGGTTTGGGGCGCTGT
>NZ_JCBANC010000057.1:0-41901 GCF_059760815.1 Achromobacter sp. 1012554356
GGCGGGGCGGGAGGCGCCGGTTTGCGGGCCTGCCGAATAGCGAGCGCAGACGGGATGGTGACCCGACGGGCGCGTGGCGGCCCGGGTCTCATGCCTTCGTGCTCATCGTAGGGCCGCATGGGTGCAGGCCACATACTCAAAATTGAGTACGCCGCGCGGCGCGGCCGCTCGTGTTACAGCAATGACGCCAGGCGGACCAGTTCGGATTGGCGGCTGCACTCCATCTTGGTCAGCAACGATGCCACCTGCTTGCGCACCGTCAGGACCGAGGCGTGGCGCAAGGTGGCCACTTCCTCGACGCTGTGGCCGGCCGCCAGCCCGGCCAGCACCGCGGCTTCGGCATGCGTGATGGAGAACACCGATTGCAGCTTGGTGACGTCCGGCATCGCGAAGGCGCTTTTCTTGCGCATGCGCACCAGCAGCATCCGGCCGCCGATGAGGCTGAGCGCATGGGGCGCCGTGCTGATGTCCACCCAGAACAGCTCGCCCCAGCCGGAGGCCGTGGCCATCGAACGCATATGGCCGTCGCCCGCCACGGCGGCGCAGTGCGCATCGAACAGCCGCTGCACCTTGGCGTCCGCGTGGCGCAGCCGTCGGCCATGCAGCGTCCAGCCGTTCACGTCGTCCAGAAAACCCACGGCCAGCGGCGACAGTTTGTCGACGATGCAATCCACGCTGATCAGCAGCACCGCTTCGTTGACCTCGGAAAACGCGCTTTCCAGCGACTTCCAGCCGATGGCGCGGTTGCGTTCGCGTTGCGACAACTGATGGCGCAGCACGCGGAAGTACCGCGCGTAATCGCCGGATTGCAGCCGGTCGCTCGCCTTGGCATCCACGGAAGAACGCTGAAAGCCGATCGCGGCGTGCAGCACGGTGTTCGATTCGATGATGAGCGACAGCAGTTGCTCCATGCGATGCCTGACCATGAAGTCCGCGTAGAACTCGGTGCGGTGCAACTGCGCGGGCTCGTACAACCGCGCGGTGTCCAGCCAGGTGCCGGCGGGAGCATTGCGGCCGTCCTGCTCAAGGATGTCGCAGGTGGAGTAATGCTCCTGGTATTCCGAGGTGCACGCGTCGGAGAATCCGATGGCGGACAGCGTCAGCAGTTCGTTCCTGGCGTCGAACACGATGAGCGTTCCGCTGTCGGCCCCGACAAGATCGCGGGCCGTGCCAAGAATGTCGCGCCATGGCGGCTCGGGGTCGGTCAAATGATCGACGGCCTCGACGGCGCGGCGCAATGCGATTCGATGATCGGGCATGGCGTGCCTCCAACGCTGGTTTAAACGTAATCGCTGCTACGTGTCACACATGGTTGTAGGTGGCGCCGGCCGGCAAGGCATGGCGGCGCACCGCTGCTGCGGATCAAAGCGGTGGGCGCGCCGCAAGGAACGTGCGGTGATGGCGGCAAACCCAGGGCCGATTATCGTCGCAAATTTGCGCGCGATGATGATTTCGCCGGGTTTGTCCGCAAGGAAAATTGCGTGTTGATGCGGCGATACCGGGATAATTCAACCGCTGCGGAAGTCCCCGTAAAACTGCCGCGCGGCACGGCTGAGCTTACTGCGCCAGCAGCCGTAGCAGCAGCGCCTTTTTCGGCTCGTCGGCCTTGCGCGCCAGCGCGGCCAGCTTCTTGTCGGATCCGTACAGCCGTTCGCGCACATGCGCCCTGTGGTGTTCGGGCAGCTCGGCCAGCGCGTCAGCCAGCAGGGCGAGTGTCTGCGCATCTTCAATCGCGAATCCGGCAGGCGGCTTGAAGCCATCCGTGCAGACGCACAGGCATGCCACGGCGGTGGCAAGAGTGTCCGGCGTCAGCCCATGCTGTTCGAGGAACACGGTGGTGTAGCGATCTTGCACCGACTGGTGTTCGTCGTCCACCAGATCCATGTAGTGGCGCAGCAGCGCAAAGCGGCCGGCGTCGGCCAGGCCCAGCGCGAAGGCCGCGTACGTGCCCGACAGGCAGGCCTTCTCGGCCTCCGAGTCGGTGTACCACTCATAAGGCTGGATGGCGGCGCGCGCGTAATTCTCCAGCGCATCGTGCGCCTCGAGGTGCTGCGCGGCGTTGGCAAAGAAGCGATGCGTGTCGGACTTGGCCAGGCCTTTGATGGGCAGATAGTGGCGTGCACGACTTTTCAATTCGATGCGGTAGCCGGCGGGAAAGCCCGCGCGCAACGCATTCGCGATGAAATCGAGCGCCTGGATGTAGGCTGCCGCCGATTCCTGCCGGATGGTGACGGACACCGTGGCAAGTACGTCGTTGGCGGCGCAGTCCACGTATTCGTGTGTCAGGCGCGTGCATGCTGGCGCAAGCGCTCCGCTGCCGGTGACCAGCATCGCTGCGGCACGCGCGCTGCCCACGTCGCGCGCCAGCTCCAGAAAGGTCAAGCCAAGCGGCCGCGCATAGCCGGGTTCAAAGCGCAGGATCAGCGTTGCCGCGTAGAGCAGCAGGTCGATGCCGCGGTCGCCGGGATCCAGCGTTGCGCCGGGCTTGAGCGTGTAGGTGTTCTGGCGGAAGGCGTTCTGTGCCACGTCGAAATAGCGCGGCAGATATTGCTCTTCGGACCAGCGCCGTAGCGCATGGATGATGGCGCCGCGCTGCTCCGCCAGCGATTCCTGGCCCGCGTTCAGCGCCAGCACGCGCGCAAAGACGGCGATCAGCCAGGGGTAATCGAACTCGGGAAACAGGCGTTCGTTCAGAAGATGGCTGCACAGCAGGCTGATGTGCAGGCGGCCGGTAGGCTGGCTGCCGTTCAGCACTTCGTGGTCCACGTATTGCGCCACGCGCTCGCGCAGGCCTTGCTGCTTGGCCTCGTCGGTGTGGTCCACCAGTGTCAGGCGCAGCCGGCCTTCGGTGGTCGGGAATTGCGCACGAAAGCGGAAATGGTGGTCCAGGTGCGGTTTGCCGGCAAGCCGGGCGATGCGTTCAAGCACGGCCTCGCGCAGCACGGGCGCCAGCGATTGGTGGATGGCTTCGGGACTGAGCGGGCCGTTGCGGCCTTCGGCGCGCAGGCCGTCCTCGTCGTCGGGCTCCCAGCTGGGCATGACGTCGAACATGATGCGCGAGGGCTCGTACTCCAGCAGGATTTCGCTGTGAATGCCGGCCTGCAGCGGCGTGCGGGCCACGATCGCGTCGATGTCATCGCGCGCTTGCAGCTTGTCGAACCAGCCATGAATGGCGGCAAGCGTTTCATCCTGGATCTGCTGGGCGGTCTTGTGATGCAGGCCAATGGCGCGGGAGTCGTGGGACATCGTGATTCGTGAGGGTTGCAACAGTTGCGCCGAATGCTACACGATGGGGCGCCACGCCAGCGTCAGTGCCGCGACGCGAAATCGCCGATGGCGGCCGCGGGCGACAGCGCGAATGACGCCTTCATGTCGCGCACTTCCTCGACTGGCGTGCGGCCGAAGAAGCGCTTGAATTCGCGGCTGAACTGCGACGCGCTTTCGTAGCCGACGCGGGCCGAGGCCGACGCGGCCGTCAGCCCGTCGCGGATCATCATGAGCCTGGCGTGATGCAGCCGCGTGGACTTGATGTACTGGATGGGCGAGGTCTGCGTCACCGCCTTGAAATTGACGTGAAACGCCGGGACGCTCATGCCGGCCTCTTGCGCCAGATGCGTGACGTCCAGCGGCTGGGAATAGTCCGTATGGATGCGGCGCAGCGCACGCGCGACGCGGCCGAAGCGTCCCGGGTGCGCCAGCGCGGCGCGCAGCGCGCCGCCTTGCTCGCCGCTCAGGACGCGAAAGCAGATCTCGCGCACCAGCGCCGGGCCGAGGATCTCGGCATCGAGTGGATGGCACAACGCACGCAAGAGGCGCACGGTGGCGTCGGCCAGCTCAACGGACAGCGGGGTCGAAGCGATGCCGAGCGGCGCGTCGCCGTTTTGGGTGTCTGCGCCGGTGCCTGCGGCGGCTTCGGAGCCATCGCCTGAGCGGTTGTCGATCGCCACCACCAGATCGGCCACGGTGGCCAGATCCATCCGTATCGACACCGCGAGCATGGGTTCTTCCTTGCTTGCCTGCGTTTCCGTGGAAAAGGGCAGGGGCACGGACAGCACCAGAAAGTGCTGCGCGTCGTAGACGTAGGTTTCGTCGCCCAGAAAGCCGAGCTTGCGGCCCTGGCAGACGATCACGATGCCGGGCTCGTAAAGCACCGGCGTGCGGCCAAGCGGCCGGTCAGAGCGCATGAAGCGCACGCCGTCCAGCGCGGACAGGCTGTAGCCCTCGTTGGGCGCCAGGCGGTCGATGAGCGCAATCATTTCGCGCGACAGCGGATTGGACGGCAGCGTCATGGGGCATCCGTGGTTCGGTTCCGGTGGGGGACATTCTACCGGCGTCAATCGGGGCGGAACAGTGTGCGCGATAGGAATGGGCAAGAGTGCGATAGACGCAGGTATTCGCGCGCGGCGCTGCAATCCTTAGCATTTCAGTCACGTAAACGACTTGGAGAAACAACCATGACTTCGACTCAGAACCGGCAATCCAAAGTGGTGCTGATCACCGGCGCCAGCAGCGGCATCGGCGAGGCCTCGGCGCGGCTGCTGGCCGCGCAGGGCCACCGCGTGTATGTGGGGGCGCGCCGCACGGACCGGCTGGAAACACTGGTGCAAGAGATTCGGGCAAACGGCGGCACGGCAGCGTTTCGCGCGCTGGACGTCACGTCGGCCGAGGACATGCGGGACTTCGTACGCGGCGCCGAGGCGGCCTACGGGCAGGTGGACGTGATCGTCAACAACGCGGGCGTGATGCCGCTGTCGCCGCTGAATTCGCTGAAGGTGGACGAGTGGGATCGGATGATCGACGTGAACATCCGCGGCGTGCTGCACGGCATCGCCGCCGTGTTGCCGGGCATGGAGCGCCAGGGACACGGACAGGTGATCAACGTGTCTTCCATCGGCGGACTCGCCGTGTCGCCGACGGCGGCGGTGTACTGCGCGACCAAGTTCGCGGTCCGTGCGATCTCGGATGGCTTGCGCCAGGAGACCGACAAGATTCGCGTGACCGTGGTGTGCCCCGGCGTCGTCGAATCGGAACTGGCCGACACCATCACCGACGACACCGCGCGCGTGGCGATGCAGTCGTTCCGCCGCGTGGCCCTGCACCCGGACGCCATTGCCCGCGCCATTGCCTACGCCATCGAACAGCCTGACGACGTGGACGTCAGTGAAGTGGTGGTGCGCCCGACGGCCAGTCCGTATTGAACGATCAATCCAAAGGAATCACTCATGACTGCGACAACTTCTAAAGACCAACCCTTTTCCGGCCAGACCGCCATTGTGACCGGCGCCGCCAGCGGCATCGGCCTGGCCACCACGGAACTCCTGCACGCGCAGGGCGCCCGCGTCGTGGCGGTGGACAGGGATGACGCTGTGTGCGCGCTGGCGCGGCCCGGCGTCGAGCCCCTGGTGGCCGACATCTCGCGGGAAGACAGCGCCGAGCTTGCAGTCAAGACCGCGATGGACCGCTTCGGCAGGCTGGACATCCTGGTGAACAACGCGGGCGTCATCATCAACAAGCCGGTGATCGACATGACGCTGGACGACTGGAACGGCATCCTTGCCGTAAACGCCACCGGCGCCTTCCTGTTTTCGCGCGAAGCGATGCGCGTCATGGCGCCGGCGGGCCGCGGCGCGATCGTCAACATCGGTTCGTATGCGTGCTACCAGGCCTTTCCGACCATTGCGGCCTATGCCGCGTCGAAGGGCGCGCTGGCGCAGTTGACGCGCGCCCTGTCGCTGGAGGCCATCGAGCACGGCATCCGCGTGAACGCCGTGGGATCGGGCGACGTGGTCACCAACATCACCAACCACATCCATGCGGACGGTCCCGGCTTCCTGGCCGAGCATGGCAAGAACGCGCCGATCCGGCGGGCGGCCGAACCGCGCGAGATTGCGGAGGTCATTGCGTTTCTGGCGTCGGAGAAAGCCAGCTACATCGTGGGCGCGGTGGTGATGGCCGACGGCGGCATGAGCGTGGCGCTGCGCTAGGCGCGGCACCAGTTCGGTCAGCGTGGCGGAAAGATCGCCGCGCGCCACAGGTCCAGGAAGTGGCGCTTTTTCAGCGGGTCCAGGTACACCAGCAGGCCGACGCCCAATGCCACGGGCCGCACGCCGGCCGCTGGCACGACCGATGCGCTGACCGGCCGCATGCCGGACTCGCGCGCCAGCGCATCCTGCCCCCGCGCCGACAGCAGATAGTCCAGGAACAGCGCGCCCAGGTCGCCGCGCGGCGCCTGTTTCGGAATGATGGCCGAGCGCGACAGCATCAGCGTGTAGTCCTGCGGGTAGATGATGGCGAGCGGCGCGCCGTTGTCGATGCGGTGCCGGGTATAGGACTCCAGCAGGTTGTAGGCCAGCGTCACGTCGCCGCTTTCCAGCTTGTCCAGCGCGTGTTCGGTGGACTCGTGGATGGACACGCCGTTGCGGCCGAAGGCGCCAAGCAGCGCGCCCGCCATGCTGTCCAGCCGCGTGTCCTGCGTGGCCGCCAGATAGCCGATGCCGCTGCCCTGCACGTCGTAGGTGGAGATGCGGCCGGCGAGCGGCTGGTCGGGCGCCTGCAGCAGCGACAGCAGTTCGCGGCGGGTATGCGGCACGCGCGCGGCATCGAGCTTGTGCGTGTTGTAGACCATCACGATGGGGTCGGTGCCGATGCTGAAGACCTCATCGCGCCAGTTCGCCCAGGCGGGCAGTGCGCGCGTCTGCGGCGATATGTGCACGCGCGCGTAGCCGTCGTTGACCAGTTTGGTCTGCAGGTCCATGGCGCTGCTGATGACGATGTCGGGGCCCGACGGAACGCCAGGTGGCTTCGCGGCGCGGGTCACGGTGTCGCTATAGAGTTCCTGCGTCGACAGCTCGGTGTATTCCAGCCGCACGGACGGATTGAGCCTGCTGAAGTCCTCCAGCACGCCGCGAAACACCTGCACGCTGTTGGACGCGTGCACGATCAGCACGTTGCTGCTGTCGGCGGGACCCAGCGTGAGGCCGCTGCTGCTCACTTCGGCGGCGTGGCTGACCGGTGCCAGCGTCAGCGCGGCGATCACGGTCAGGCCGCGCAGAAAGGACAGGGCGTCACGCATGATCGGCACGGGTGGGCAAGGGAGTGGCGGGCAGGGTGATGACGGCATCCAGGCCGCCGCCCACGCGGTTGCTCAGGCTGAGCGTGCCGCCGTGAATGTCGACGACGCGCTTGATGATGGACAGGCCCAGCCCGGCGCCGGGCGAGCGGGGATTGGGGCCGCGCGCAAACCGTTCGAAGGCCGTGTTGGCCAGCGCCGGCGGAATTCCCGGCCCCTGGTCGGACACCGTGACACGCCAGCCGCCGTCGTGCGGATCCAGCCGCACGTCGATGTGGCCGTCGTCGTTGGCGCCGTGGCGCAAGGCGTTGTCGATGAGGTTCTTGAAGGCTTCGCGCAGCATCAGGTTGTCGCCCAGCACGCGCGGCGGCTTGCTGCTGTTGGCGGATGGCAGATGCAGGCGGACATCAGGCTGCGGGTCGGCCTGCGGGACGGTGTCGTACACGGCCTGGCTCAGCAGTTCGGCCACGTCGACGGGCTGGAACTGCCGGACATTGCTTCGGTGGATGACGCTGGCGTCGCTAAGAAGCTGATTGACCAGCCGCGACAGCTTTTCGGCATTGCGCAGCACGGCCAGAAGGCTGCGCCGCTGCTCGGCCGGATCGTCCTCGTCCAGCGCGACTTCCATCTGCGCATGCAGCGCGGCCAGCGGGGTGCGCAACTGGTGCGCGGCCTCGGCAATGAACAGGCGCAGCGTGTCCAGGTTTTCCGACAGCCGGCCCATGAAGCCGTCCAGCGAGTGAACCAGCATGTCCAGTTCCTCGGGCACCGGCGCGGCGATGGGATGCAGGTCCGACGCGGTGCGGCCAGCCAGCTCGCGCTCGACCCGCTGGATGGGCGACAGCGACCGCTGCAATCCCCAATAGGCCAGCGCCAGCGCTGCCGCCGTAAAGCCGATGAGCGCCAGCGTGCCTTGCCACAGGATGCGCTCGGCCAGCGCGTTGCGCGCCTCGCGTGTCTGGGCGACCTGGATGATCGCGGTTTCGGTCTCTTGCGGACCCGCCACCTTGCGTTCCATCCACGCGATGCGCACCGGTTCGCCCTGGTACTCGGCGGCGTAGAGTTGCGGCGTGCTGGCGTCGGCATTGCCGCGCGCGGGTGGCGCGGGCAGGTCGCCGTATCCGGAGATCAGCGCGCCGCGCGCCGAGGCCACCCGGTAGAACACACGGTCGCGCGGCGCCTGTTCCAGCAGTGCAAGCGCCGCATAGGGCATGTCCATCTGCCACTCGCCCTGCACGAGCTGCAGGCTGTCGGCCATGGACAGCACGGACGCGCGCAGCAGTTGGTCGTAAGTGGTGTCGGCGGTCTGGTGCGCATAGCCGCGCACCAGCAGGTAGATCGCGCCCAGCCCGACTGCGAACAGCGCGCCGAGCACGGTCAGCAGCCGGCGGCGCACGGAAATACGGCGGGGCTGCTCGGAACGCGGCCGGTTCATGGTGTTGCGAGCCGCTACGGATGCGGCGGGGCCGCGGGCTCGCCGTCCGCGCCTTCCGCTGCCGTCAGCAGGTAGCCGGTGCCGCGCTGCGTCTCGATGCGAAGGGGCGAGCCTTCCAGCTTGCGGCGTAGCCGGGCGATGTAGACCTCGATGGCGTTGGGCGCGGCGTCGTCGTCAAACGCAAACAGCTTGTTCGCGATTTCCGACTTGCTGACGGCGCGGTTCATGCCGGCCAGCAGGATCTCCAGCAGGCTGAACTCGCGCTTGGGCAGGTCGATGCGCCGGCCGGCCAGCGTCACCTGCCGCGCCGCACTGTCGATGACCAGTTCACCAAAGCGCAGGGTGCCCGTGGCCTGCGGGCTGGGCCGGCGCAGCAGCGCGCGGCACCGGGCTTCCAGCTCGCGGAAATCGAAGGGCTTGGCCAGATAGTCGTCGGCGCCGGTATCCAGCGCGTGCACGCGGTCCTCGATGTCGATGCGCGCGGTCAGCGCCAGGACGGGCGTCTTGCTGCCGCGGTCGCGCAGCCGGTGCAGGATGTCGAACCCCGACATACGGGGCAGGCCGATGTCCAGGATGACGAGATCGAAAGTCTCGTATTGCAGGACACCATCGGCGTTCAGGCCATCGTTCTGGCTGTCGACCGCATGGCCGAGACGACGCAGCCGGCGCACGAGTGCGTCAGACAAATCCTCATCGTCTTCGATTACCAGGATGCGCATAGCGCCGATTGTCGCATGAGGGGGAGCCCCCACGCCGCGCGCGCTTCGCACGCTAGCTGCCCCCGAGGGGGCGCTTTTCCCTTGGGGCGGCCCGGCGGGAAAAGGAGTTCCCAAGCGACGAATGTGTCTCCGCGGCCAACAAAAACGACAGGTTCCAGACAGCTTTTCTTCCTAGTCTTGCGCTCCTGCTTCCCCAGCCGGAGGCGGGCACACATAACAACGACTAGCTGGAGATAACCCTCATGCTTCTGACCCTGCTTGGCTTCGGCATGGTGATCACGTTCATGACGCTGATCATGACCAAGCGCCTGTCGCCGCTTGTCGCCCTCATCCTTGTCCCCATTATTTTTGCGCTGCTCGGCGGGTTTGGCGCGGGCATCGACAAGATGATGCTGGACGGCATCCGCAAGATCGCGCCGACCGGCGTGATGCTGATGTTCGCCATCCTGTACTTCGGCGTGATGATCGATGCGGGCCTGTTCGACCCCATCGTCGGCCGCATCCTGCGCGCGGTGAAGGGCGATCCGCTGAAGATCGTGGTGGGCACGACGGTGCTGGCGCTGGTGATCTCGCTGGACGGCGACGGCTCCACCACCTACATGATCGTCGTGGCGTCGATGCTGCCGCTGTACCGTCGCCTGAAGATGAACGCGCTGTCCATGACCTGCCTGGCGATGCTGGCGAGCGGCGTCATGAACCTGACGCCGTGGGGCGGACCGACGGCGCGCGCGGCCAGCGCCCTGCACGTGGACGCGGGCGACATCTTTGTGCCGCTGGTGCCGGTGATGGGCGTGTCCATCGTTGCGATCCTTATCCTGGCGTTCTTCCTGGGCCTGCGCGAGCGCCGCCGCCTGGGCGTGCTGGCGCTGCCGGAAGGCGCGTCGCTGCATGCCGGCTACGACGAGGACGGTCCGAAGAATCTGCCCGAGATCGAGGTCGACCACGACCTGCGCCGTCCCAAGCTGCTGTGGGTGAATGCGGGCCTGACGTTGGCGCTGATGGTGAGCCTGGTGCTGGGCGTGCTGCCGCTGCCCGTGCTGTTCATGATCGCGTTCGCGATCGCGCTGATCATCAACTACCCGAACCTGGCCGAGCAGCGCCGCCGCGTGGCGCAGCATGCGGGCAACGTGCTGTCGGTGGTGTCGCTGATCTTCGCGGCGGGCATCTTCACCGGCATCCTGTCGGGCACCGGCATGGTCGAAGCCATGTCGCGCAGTCTGCTCGCCGTCATTCCTGACGCGCTGGGACCGTATCTGGCGGGTATCACCGCGCTGGTCAGCCTGCCGTTCACGTTCTTCATGTCGAACGACGCCTTCTACTTCGGCGTGCTGCCCATCCTGAGCGAAGCCGCGCAAGGTTACGGGATAACGCCCGTCGAGATGGCGCGCGCCTCGCTGATCGGCCAGCCCGTCCACCTGCTCAGCCCGCTTGTGCCATCCACCTACCTGCTCGTCGGCCTGGCCGGCGTGGAGTTCGGCGACCACCAGCGCTATGCGCTCAAGTGGGCCACGATGGTCTGCATGGTGATGCTGGTCGCCGCCCTGGCGTTCGGCCTGTTCCCCCTGGTCGGCGCGGCCGCCTGATTCCCCGCGGCGCCTGCCGCACGACTTTGAAAGGAAGAACCATGGCTTTGCGCATCGCCTACGTCACCAGCGGCATGGGCCATACCGGCACCGCGATCTGCCAGGCGCTGCATCGCGCCGGCCATCGCGTAGTCGCCGGCTGCGGTCCGCGCTCGTCCCGCAAGGACCACTGGCTGAAGGAACAGAAGTCGCTGGGCTACGACTTCATCGCCTCGGAAGGCGACGCCACGGACTGGGCGTCGACCGAGGCCGCCTTCGCCAAGGTCCGGCGCGAGGTCGGCGAGATCGACGTGCTGGTCAACAATGCGGGCTCCATGCTGGACATGCGCTTTCGGCAGATGAGTCACGCCGACTGGTCGGCCGTCCTGCGCAGCAACCTGGATACGCTCTTCAACAGCACCAAGCAGGTCGTCGACAGCATGGCGGACCGGGGCTGGGGGCGGATCATCAACATCGGGTCGGTCGCGGCCGAGAAAGGCCAGATCGGCCAGATCAACTTCGCGACCGCCAAGGGCGCGGTCATCGGCTTCACGCGCTCGCTTGCGCAGGAAGTCGCGGCGCGCGGCGTGACGGTGAACCTGGTGTCGCCGGGTTTCATCGCCGACGATACCGTCCGCGCCTTCCCGCCCGCGCTGCTGGACCGCATCGTCGAAAGCGTGCCGGTCGGCAGGCTGGGCACCGCGCGAGACCTGGCCGGGCTGTGCGTGTGGCTGGCGTCTGACGAGGCCGCGTTTGTCACCGGCGCCAACTACGCCATCAACGGCGGCGTGTACATGGGCTGATGCAGGGGCGTCAGACGGCGCGGCTTTTCAGGAAGTCGGCGATGGAGGTCGCGGTGCGCTTGCTGTCGGCCAGCCATTCCACGCGCCATTCGGTGATGCGCTCGTCGGTGTAGTGTTCAAAGACGCCTGGCGTGGGCTCGTTGATGGACTCCAACTGCCGCACCAATACCAGCGGTTGTTCCGCACCCGGCGTGTCTTGCGAAAAGGCCGCGGCGTCTTCAAAGGTGTCAAAGGCGTAGTAGTAATCGTCGCCGTCGTGCAGGTCCTCACCGCCCGCATGCGGGTGCACCCACACGCGATATTCCAGGACGTCGTCGTAGAAATAGCCGCCGCCCGACTTGGTCATGGCGGGGTATTCGCCCACCTGATCGGGATCGATGGCGACGGGGTGAGCGGATGAAATGCCGGGTGTCATGGTGCTGCGGGCTCCGATTGATCTGCCTGGGGCAGGTAAGCAGGGCCGACACCTTATCGCAGTTTCGACCGCTGCGCCGCTGTCAGCGAAACACCGACCAGGCCAGCGTCGCCGAAAACACGCCCAGCACGATCGAGGCGCCGCGCTGCATCTTTGCCGGATCGATCCACTTCATCCGTTCACCGCCCAGCGTCGCGCCGAACAGCACCCAGGCCAGACCAATGGGCACCAGCAACACCGCAAAGACGCCCATCGCCGTCAGATACGCCGGGACGCTCTGGAAGGCCAGGGCGGGAAAGATGGCGCTGGCGAACAGGATGCCCTTCGGGTTGAGCAGCGTGGCGACGAACAGCGTGCGCATGCCGATCAGCTGCTGGGCCGCCGAGGGCACGGCGGTGGCGGCGCGCCACATGCGCCACGCGAGCCAGGCGATATACAGGCTGCTGGACGCCCGCACCACGGCCGGCAACCACGGCACCACCTGCGCGGCTTCGCCCAGGAATCGGCCCCACACCGTGATCGACACCAGATAGCCGGCCAGTTCGGCCAGGGTCAGGCGCGCGGACTTGCGAAAGCCTTGGCGCAGGCCGGCGGCGGCTAGCAGCGTATTGGTCGGACCCGGCATGGCCAGGATGACTGCGACGCCTGCGACAAACAGACTGGCGGTCGTGACGGTGAACATGGTGCATGGGATCGATGGCGGGAAGGGCCGTCTTGTAGCACGGCCCCGTTACCGCATGCAATCGCAGCCCTGCGTCAGGGCGCGGCCAAAGGCGGCCGGTCAGGTGCACTGCCAAAGATGCCCGCTGACGCGGCAGGCCGCGCACCAGAAGCTGTAGTTGCAGCCACCGCTACCCCACAGCCATTCGCCGCCGTCTTCTTGCGGCAGGCCCGAGTCCAGCTGCATGGCCAGGGGCATGTCCTCGCCGCAATCGGGACACGCCGGATAGGTGGCGGATTGCACCCAGCTCGGTGCGCCGCCGACCCGGCTGAGGTTCTGGCGGCCATTGGATTCGCCCCAGTCCTGCCAATGCCAGCGCGCCGGCGCCTTGAACAGCGTCACGTCGGCCGCCAGTAGCGGAGTCGCGACGAAGTCCGGCGACAAAGGGGCATCGCGCTCCTGGCTGGGATGCGTCCGCGGCACGCCGTCCTCGCCGTGGCAAAAGAAGAGGGCGCCGTCGGTTTCCCAACCCTGGCACGACAGGCAGGTGGCGAATTCAATCGCGCTATTGCCATCGATGCCGGCCGCGGCGGGATCTTGGATGGTGAGCAGCCGGTGCAGGGGGCCGTGGCACAGGCCGCATTGGCTCGCCAACGTGCCGCCCATGCGCGCCTGCAAGCCGCCCGTTGATTCAGCGTTCCAGGTCGGGTGCGCGCGATGCACCTCGCGCCGCCACGCCGGTTGTTGCGCCAGCATCGATTTTCGTTGCGCGGCGTTAAAGCCGATGTGCAGCGGCTGTTCGCCGTGCAGGGCGCGCAGGCCGCCTTCGTGTTCCGTATAGCCCGCCTGCTGCAACCACGCTGCGGCATCGGAGTGGCCGGCCTCGGGGAACAGGCGGCGCCAGGCCGCGTACACCGCCTGCGGTCGGCGCGAACGCAGCAATGCGACGGCGCGCGCGCGGCCTGGACTGCCTTCGGACAGGTCGTCGTCCAGCCGGTGCAGCCAGTCGTACAGCGTGGCGTCGTCAAGGGCGCGCCATGCGTGGTCGGCCGCGTATTCCGGACCGCCGTCGTCGTCTTGCACGGCGGTGAGCAGCCGCTCCCATTCCGGGGCAAAGGCTTCGGGATGCTGCACCGCTGCGGAGTCCAGGATCCCCCGCGCCAGTTCGGAATCCGCGCCGCGCCGCCAGACGTCGCGAACCGTGGCTACGTAGGCCTCGTCGTCCATCAGGTCCAGCGCAGCGTCGATGAAGGTGGCGTGGTTCGGCGGCCTGTGGAGCGCCTGCAGAACCAGATCGGCCAGCGCCGCCGGCGCATCCCGCCACAATTGCAGCGTCTGCGCCATGGGGTCGTTGTTCTTCCAGCCCAGGCGTTCGTAGGCGTCAAGGATCTCGGTGGCGGTTTTCATCGGCCCGTCCAGAATTGATCGAGCCGGGAGGATATCCGATGGCGTCGCTTGCCGCGGACCGGTGACGTGGGCGGGGGACGGTTCGCGCCGGGTCCGTGCTAGCGTGCCAGCTTCGTCGATACGTCCGTATGCGTGCCACGGTCCAGATCCGCGCCAAGCGATCTGTCCCATGCAGGCAGCGTCTGCAGTTCCTCGCTGACTTCACCCGCTTCGATGCGACGCGCAATGTCGTCCAGCAATTGCGTGCGCGTGGCGAATCCCCGGCCCTGCAGGTCTCGTGCAAACAGCCGGTAACGCAGATTGGGTTCAGCGCCCTTCATCACGCCCAGATTCAGGATCTGGCCTTGCTCGTTGCGCAGCAGCAGATGGCCGGGGCGGGCATAGATACGGTAAATGCGCCAAGGCGACGAAATCGCGGTGTGACGGGGATGTGTGACGCACCCGGGGTCGCTACTACCGCCGGACGGCAGTGGCGTCGAAGGAAGGCGTTTGATGCACGCGTTGGCGAATCGGGCAATGGATCTTCTGATGGCGCTCACGCAGCGCCCGCCGTCATCGCGGAAAAATCAATCGGGCAGGGGACTGGCGGCAGGGGCTGGCGCTGAATGACCACGGGTTGTTCCTCATATGGCGATACGGCGAGGCGACGCGCGTTCAAGCACCACGCGCCCAGCATACGCGCTTTAGGCGGCCGGCTTACGCGCTGAGGTGATTTGGTTACGCATTAAGCACAAAGCGCGTTGACTTCCCCCCGCAGGCCGCCCATAGTGGTCTAGAAGCTTTTCGAGCATCGTGATTTTCGTCCGGTCTTGCACCCTCCGAGGGGCGCCTAATTGTTCGCGATCCTTTCCTTGACTGGCCTCATTTCGCGGGCCCGCCCGCATTTAAAGGAAAGCGTCATGGAAACCGGAATTGTGAAGTGGTTCAACGATGCCAAGGGGTTTGGCTTCATCATGCCCGAGGACGGTGGCAAGGACATCTTTGCGCACTTTTCGGAGATCGTCAGCGACGGCCATAAAGTGCTTCTTGAAAATCAGCGTGTCAGCTATGTGACCGCGCAAGGCGCCAAGGGCCCTCACGCGACGCAGATTCGCGCATTGTGATCGGCGGCCGCACGGCCTATCGGTCAGATACTGGAGGTCCCATGTTTCATAACAATATGGTTTACAAGGGCTACCGGCTTACCGCGAGTGTGTCCCGGGTTGCAATCGGGAACGCGCGCCGACCGGCTTTTACCGCAACGGTCGCCGTGGAATTGGCGGGCGATCAGGACCGGCTCGGCGAGCCGCATGCCGTGCCGCTGTTCGACTCCGGCGGGTGTGTTGCCACGCCCGGCATGGCAGTCGACGCCGCGATCACGCATGGCCGTTTGATGGTGGATGCGCATTCCCGGGCAGTGTGACGGCGCTGTGCGAGCCGCGGGGTAGCGCGAATCGCTGCCCATGCACGGTGCAAAAACCAGACAGGGCCGTCCTCGTTACGGGGGCGGCCCATTTTCATGTTGGGCAGCGCGGGTTCAGTGTGGCGATGGCGGGTAATGACGTCTGAAAGGGCTTTCCGATCAGCACGCCCGCTGCCGTACAACATTACGGTAAGCCGCCTCAGGCCTTCAAGCCTAAGCGCCGCGCCAGCTTGTGCAGGTTGCTGGGGTCCACATCCAGCGCTCGCGCAGCCACCGCCCAATTGCCCTGGTTGGCGTCAAGCGCCCGCCGGATGACCTGACGCTGGCAGGCGTCGACCGCGTCGCGCAGCGACTGCACCGGCACGCTTGCATCGGGGACGTCGGCGGCATCGTCTTCCAGCGACGCCGGCATATCGCCGTCGGACAGGTCCAGCAGCTTGGCGCCCAGCGTGACGATCTCGTTGCGGGTGGCGCCGTGGCTGACCGCCTTGATAGCCGCGCGGCTGAGGACGTGTTCCAGTTCGCGCACGTTGCCCGGCCAGCGATAGCGCCGCATCATTTCCTCGGCCTCGGGTGATAGCCGCAGGCTGCGCAGGCCGAGCCGCGCACGGTTCAGTTCCAGGTAGCGGCCGGCCAGCAGCAGGATGTCGTTGCCGCGGTCGCGCAGGGGCGGGATGGGAATCGGGTAGACCGACAGCCGGTGATAGAGGTCGGCGCGGAAGTCGCCCGCACGCACCAGATCGCGCAGGCTGCGGTTGGTGGCCGCCACGATGCGCACGTCCACCGTGCGCGGGCGGTCGTCGCCCAGCCGCTGGATCTCGCCGTTCTGCAAAGTGCGCAGCAGCTTTGCCTGCACCAGCAGCGGCAGTTCGCCGACTTCGTCCAGGAACAGGGTGCCGCCATTGGCGGCTTCGAAGCGGCCGGGGCGGTCGGCAACGGCGCCGGAGAACGCGCCCTTCGCGTGGCCGAACAACTCGCTTTCAGCCAGCGATTCGGGCAGCGCGGCACAGTTCACGTGCACCAGCGGCCGGTCGCGGCGGCGCGACAACCCGTGCACGCGATGCGCGAACAGCTCCTTGCCCACGCCGGTCTCGCCCAGCAGCAGGATGGGCAGCTCCGAATCGGCCACGACGTCGATCTCGTGCAGCAGCCGGGCGATGGAGTCGCTCTGGCCCAGGATCTCGCTGCTGGCGGGGGCGGCGCTGTCCGCCGGCGCCTGCCCGCGCGCCACACGCAGGGCGCGAATCTCGGCCTCCAGGCGAGTGGTGCGCAGCGCGGCTTCGAGCAGCACGATGTAGTCGCGCAGGTCGGCTTGCGCCTCCATGTCGAACGTGCCGACCTCCAGCGCGTCCAGCGTCAGCACGCCCCAGGTCTTGCCCTCGATGTGCAGGCTGGTGCCCATGCAGTCGTGCACCGGCAGCGGTTCGCCCGCCATGCCATTGATGAGTCCGTCGTAGGGATCGGGCAGGGTGCTGTCGTGATGAAAGCAGGTGACGCCGCGCCGGCCCAGGATGGCCGCCAGCCGCGGGTGCTGCTGCACGGCGAAGCGGCGGCCCAGCGCATCCTGGGTCAGACCGTCTACCGCGATGGGGCGAAGGTGGTCTTCTTCAAGCTGCAAGAGCGCGACAGCGCCGCAGCGGAAATGGGTGCGAAGACTGGAGACCAGGCGCTGAAGACGGATGGCGGGCGGCAGGTCGGCGACCAGGTCCGCAAGCAGGAGATTTTGCATGGGTGAATTCTACCGTTGCAAGGTGAATAGAACCCTCCTGTTAAATGGTGATATTTACCCGTTAAATCGCATGTGGTTGATATATCGCAAGTTTTTCCTGGCACGGTTTTCGCAAGTAGGGAAGCACCGTCATGATCAATGGAGAGACGCGATGAGCATGGTTGAGCAATCCCTGGGCCAGTTGGCCCGCAGCATTCCCGGCGCCACGCAGGTGTTTCACGAGTTCGAACTGGACTTCTGCTGTGGCGGCAAAAAGAGCCTGGCCGAGGCGGCCGCCCAGCGTTCGCTGGACCCCGCCCAGATCGAGGCCCGCCTGGTGGCCCTGGCGCAGAATCCCTCGCAGGAAATTGACTGGGGGCTGGCGTCCCCGGCCGAACTGGTCGAGCACATCCTGGCGCGCTATCACGAGGTGCACCGCCAGCAGTTTCCAGAACTCATCCGCCTGGCGCTGAAGGTCGAACAGGTGCATGCCGACAGCCCGGACTGCCCGACGGGCCTGGCCGACCACCTGCGCACCATGCAGCAGGAACTGGAAAGCCACATGCAGAAAGAAGAACAGGTGCTGTTCCCCATGCTGGCCCGCGGTCACGGCGCCATGGCGACCATGCCGATCATGGTGATGCGCATGGAACACGACGACCACGGCGTCGCGCTCGAACGCCTGATGGCCCTGACCAACAACGTGACGCTGCCGCGCGCCGCCTGCAATACCTGGCGCGCGCTATACCTGGGCATTCGCCAGTTCAAGGAAGACCTGATGGCGCACATCCACCTGGAGAACAACATCCTCTTTGAAAACGCAGGCGCGCGCGCCTCGGCCTGACGGGCACGCGCGGCAAGGAAGGGCGGGGCCTGCCGGCCCCGCGGCATCAGCAGGGAAGAGGTCCGTATGAATATCGACAAATTCAAGCAGCAGCACGTGGATATCCTGGAAGGCATCGCGTCGTTGCGCAAGCTGGCCCTGGCGGGCGTGGCGCGCAACGCCGCCGAGATCGCCCGGGGCATCGTGGCCATGAGCGCCACCATCAAGCTGCATCTGGCGGTCGAAGACCGCGCGCTGTACCCGGCCGTGGCGCGCAGCGCCGACGCCGAACTGGCGCGCAAGGGGCGGGAGTTCCAGGAAGAGATGGACGCTATCGCCGCCGCCTACGAAGGCTTTGCCAAGCGCTGGAACAACGCCCGCAGCCTTGAGCTGGACGAGCGCGGTTTCCGGAACGACGCCAATACCGTGCTGCGCCGCGTCCACGAACGCATGCAGCGCGAAAACCACGATCTTTATCCGCGCATCGAAGCCATGTAGCGCGGGGCGGCCTTAGCGGTCTTCGGGCGCAATGCCCGCAAGCGCGCGCCGCAAGGCCGCATGCGCGTCCCGGTCCACCGGCCGATGCTTGCGTTCGGCGCTGGCGGGATACTTGCCCAGGAAGTTGCCGCCCTTGCGGTCCATGGCCGGGCGCACCGGCCGGGGCGCGAAGCCGCCGCCGCAGTTCGGGCAGACGTTGCCCAGCACGTCTTCCACGCAATCGGCGCAGAAGGTGCACTCAAAGCTGCATATCCGGGCCAGCGGGGACGCCGGCGGCAGGGCGGTGTCGCAGTGTTCGCAGGTGGGGCGCAAGGCAAGCATGGAAGGCTCCAACGTCGGGAAGAGACCGGTGCGTCAGCGTACCCGTTTCGCCGCCTGCCGCGCCAGCCCCGAACCGGACACAAAAGGAATGAAAAGCGCCATCTCCGTTGCAGGTAACCGGCGTCCGCCGCCTGTACACTCGGAACACCTTACAGGGCGACAGGGGTACTTGATGGCCGGAAGCAGTTTCTTCGCGTTGTTCGACGATATCGCCACCATCCTGGATGACGTTTCCGTCATGACGAAGGTGGCGGCCAAGAAGACGGCGGGCGTGCTGGGCGACGACCTGGCGCTTAATGCCCAGCAGGTCAGCGGTGTGCCGGTCAACCGCGAGCTTCCCGTGGTCTGGGCAGTGGCCAAGGGCTCCTTCATCAACAAGCTGATCCTGGTGCCCGCTGCGCTGCTCATCAGCGCGTTCGCGCCCTGGGCCATCACGCCGCTCCTGATGCTGGGCGGCGCGTTCCTCTGCTACGAGGGCGTCGAAAAGCTGGCGCACAAGTACCTGTCGCATGGCGAATCCCCCGAAGGCCACCATGCGGCGCGCGCCGAGGCGCTGCAGAACCAGTCGGTCGACATGGTGGCGTTCGAAAAGACCAAGATCAAGGGCGCGGTGCGCACCGACTTCATCCTGTCGGCGGAAATCATCGTCATCAGCCTGGGCGCGGTGGCGGGCGCCGATTTCACGCGGCAGGTCGCGGTGCTTTCCATCATTGCCATCGGAATGACGGTGGGCGTGTACGGCCTGGTTGCCGGCATCGTCAAGCTGGATGATCTGGGTTTGTACCTGAGCCAGAAATCCTCGCGCGCGATGGCCTGGCTGGGTGAGCGCATCGTGGCCGCGGCGCCTTATCTGATGAAGACGTTGTCGGTGGTGGGCACGGCCGCGATGTTCATGGTCGGCGGCGCCATCCTGACCCACGGCATCCCGCCGGTGCATGCGGCCGTCGAACACGCCGCCGCCGCGGTTGGCGGGGGCGGCGTCGTTCACGCGCTGGTGTCCACGCTGCTCAATGCCTTGTTCGGCATCGTCGCCGGCGCGGTGGTGCTGGGCGCAGTGAGCGGCATCAAGCGCCTGTTCAAGAAGGGCTGACGCGCCGCTACTGCTGCGGCGCGGCGCTGGCCGGCGAGCCCATTGCCTGGAACAACGCCGCCGTTTCCGTCATGCGGGCGTTGGCGTATTCCAGTTCGCGCAGGCGCGCTGCCACGTAATGCTGTTCGGATGCGTACTGGGTGTACGGCGCCAACGCGCCCAGCCGCACGCGGCTGGCCGTGTTCCGGTAGGACTGCTCCGCCGCGCGGCGTGAGCCTTCCGCCGAGGCCAGCGCCTGCCCGCCGGCATCCAGCCGTGACAGCGTGTCGGCCACGTCGCGGAACGCGGTCAGCACGGTCTGCTTGTACTGCAACACGGCGGCCTCGTAACGCTCCTTGGCGGCGCTGCGCTCGGCAAGCAACTGCCCGCCGTGGAAGATCGGCTGCGTCAGCGACGCGCCGATGGCCCAGATGGAGCCGGCGCCCGACAAGGCATCTGCCCACGCAAACCCGCCCTTGCCCATGGAGGCCGTCAGCGACAGGCTCGGAAATAGCTGCGCGGTCGCCAGGCCCACGTCGGCCGCGGCCGCCACCAGCGCCGCCTCGGCAACCTGGACGTCCGGCCGGGAAGCCAGGAGTTCCGACGGCACCACCACCGGCACCGCCTCGGGCACGGCGATCGTGCTGAAGGCCAGATCCGGCGGCGCCTGATCGGGACTGCGGCCCAGCAGCACGGCCAGCGCGTGACGCGTCGCATGCCACCGCGCGCGCAGCCCGGGCAGGGAGGCCTCCAGCGTGGCGGCATCCTGGTCCGCATCCAGCGCGTCGTTCTGCGACGCCGCGCCCAGTTCGTACCGGCGCTGCGTATCGCGCGCGACCTGTCGCAACAGCACCACCTGCTTTTCCGTCAGCGCCACCTGTTCGGCCAGCGAGGCCGAGGTGATCGCACCCGTGACGATGTTGGCTGCCAGCGAACGCCGCGCGGCTTCGAGCTGGTAGGCCTGCTGTTCGACCTGCGCCGCGAGCGACGTGTTGGCAAAGCGCGCCGCGCCGAAGAGGTCCAGGTTGTAGCTGGCCTGCACCTGACCCGTGAATACATTGAAGAGCGCGGTGGGCTGCGGCAGGTTGGGCATCGTCAGCGCACGGTTGCGCGTGGCGCTGACGCCTGCATCCACCGTGGGCAGCAGCGACGAATTGACCTGTCCGCGCAATTGCTCGCGCGCGCCGGCCAGATTGCGTTCGGCCGCGGCCAGGTCCGGGCTGTTGGCCAGGCCTTCTTCGACCAGCGCATTCAGCGCGTCGGACTGGTAACGCGTCCACCATTGCGGCACCGGGTGCGCGCCGCGCTCGAAGCGCTGCGCCACGCCCTGCGCGGCGGCGCCGGCAGCAGGTGCGGCCTCGACGCCGTACTGCGCGGGTTCGGCCACCGCGGGCGGCCTGCTGTCGGGCGCGAAGGCGCAGGCGCCCAGCGCCAGCACCAGCGCAAGCGCGGCAAATCGCAGGCATGCGGAAGGGATGGGATGTCGCATCGTCAGGCTCCTCGTTCCACCGTGTCGCCCGCGTTGGCGCCGGGCGGCACGCCTTCGGGTTCGTCGCGTTCGTTGTGCTTCACGCGGAACCACGCCGCGTACAGGGCCGGCAGGAAGAACAGCGTCAGCACCGTGGCGCTGGTGATGCCGCCCATCAGGGCCGTCGCCATGGGACCAAAGAAGTTGCTGCGCAACAGCGGAATCAGCGCCAGCACGGCGGCAGCGGCCGTCAGCGTGATCGGCCGGAAACGCCGGACCGTGGCGCCGACGATGGCGTCCACGCGCTTGTGGCCCGCGCTGATGTCCTGTTCGATCTGGTCCACCAGGATGACCGAGTTGCGCATGATGATGCCGAACATCGCGATCACCCCCAGCATCGCGACAAAACCGAAGGGCTTGCCGAACAGCAGCAGGGCGGCGACCACGCCGATCAGCCCCAGGGGCGCGGTCAGCACCACCATCAGCACGCGGGCGAAGCTTTGCAGCTGCACCATCAGCAGCGTCAGCACGGCCACCGCCATCAGCGGCATCTGCGCATTGATGGACGTCTGGCCCTTGGCGCTTTCCTCTACTGGTCCGCCCACTTCGATGCGGAAACCGACCGGCAGCTCGGCGCGCAGCGTGTTCAGCTTCTTGTCGATGGCGCGCGTGACGTCGATGCCTTGCGCGCCGCCAACCACGTCGGCCTGGACGGTGATCGTGGGCTGGCGGTCGCGTTCCCAGATGACGCCGTACTCCAGGTCGTACTTCACCTGGCCGATGCTGCCCAGCGGCACGGGACCGTTCGCCGTCGGCATCGCCAGCGTGGCGAGCCGGGCGGGGTCGACCCGCTCTTCTCGCGGGGCGCGCAGGCTGACGTTGATGAGCTTGTCGCGCTCGCGGTATTGCGTCACGGTGTAGCCCGACAGCGTCATTGCCAGGAAGTCGGAGATGTCGCTGGAGCTGATGCCCAGCTCGCGCGCCTTCTGCTGGTCGACTTCGAAGCGCACGGAGCGCTCTGAAGGCTCGTCCCAGTCGAACTGCACGTTGGCCGAGCGCTTGTCGGCGCGCACTTCGGCGGCCACCTTCTCGGCCACCGCGCGGACGTCCGGGATCTTGTCGCCGCTGACGCGGAATTGCACCTGATAGCCCACCGGTGGTCCGTTCTCCAGCCGCGACAGGCGGCTGCGGATGGCGGGGAAGTCGCTGCGCAGCATCGGCTCCATCCACTGCGCAAGCTTTTCGCGATCTTCCACCGAATGGGTGGTGATCACGAGCTGCGCGAAGTTGGGCGTGGCCAGCTGTTGATCCAGCGGCAGGTAGAAGCGCGGGGCGCCCGTGCCGACGAAGCTGACCGAATGTGCGATCTCGGGCCGGCCGTCGATCGCCTTTTCCAGGCGCTCGACCTGGCGCAGCGTCGCGGCAAAGGATGCGCCTTCCTGCAGGCGCACGTCGACCAGCAGTTCGCTGCGGTCGGAGCTGGGGAAGAACTGCTGCGGCACGAACTTGAAGCCCGCCATGGCCACGGCAAACACCACCACGGTGCCTGCCAGCACCAGGAAGCGCCGGTCCACGCACCACGCCACCCAGCCGCGCAGGCGCCGGTAGAAGCGGGTGTTGTAGATGTCGTGCTCGTGGTCGTGCGGCAGATGCGCCTCGCGCTTGCGCTCGGGCAAGAGGCGATAGCCCAGCAATGGAATCAGCACCACGGCCGCGAACCACGAGGTGATCAGTGCGATGGCGGACACCTGGAAGATGGAGCGCGTGTATTCGCCCGTGCTCGACTTGGCCAGCGCAATGGGCAGAAAGCCTGCCACGGTGACCAGCGTGCCGGTCAGCATCGGAAACGCCGTGCTGGTGTAGGCGAACGCGGCGGCGCGCGTCCGGTTCCAGCCTTGTTCCAGCTTCACCGACATCATCTCGACCGCAATAATGGCGTCGTCCACCAGCAGGCCCAGCGCCAGCACCAGCGTGCCAAGCGACACCTTGTGCAGGCCGATGCCGAACATCTCCATGAACAGCGCCGTGATGGCCAGCACCACGGGGATGGAGATCACCACCACCATCCCGGTGCGCAGGCCCAGCGACACCAGACTGACGGCCAGCACGATCGCCACGGCTTCCGCGACGGAGCGCAGGAAGTCGTCGACCGAATGCGATACGGCCGTGGGCATGCTGGAGACTTCCTTCAGCGTGAGGCCCGCGGGCAGTTGCGCCTGCAATTCCTTGAACTTCGCGTCCAGCGATTTGCCCAGGCGCACCACGTCCTGGTTCGGCTGCATGGTGATGCCGATGCCCAGCACGGTTTCCCCGCTGAACCGCATCTGCTGCGCGGGCGGATCGTCGTAACCGCGATGAATGGTGGCGATGTCGCCCAGCCGGATCGACTTGTCGTTCACGCGGATCAGCGTGTCCGCCAGCGCCCGGCTGTTGGGAAACTGCCCCGAAGGCCGCACGAAGATGCGGTCGTCGGCGGTGGTGAGCGTGCCCGCGCCCTGCACGGCGTTCTGGCTGTTGATCGCCTGCGCGATCTGTTGAGGCGAGACGCCCAGCCGGGTGAGCTGCGTGTTCGTGATCTCGATATAGATGTGTTCGGGCTGATCCCCGAAGTAATCCACCTTGGCCACGCCGGGCACGCGCAGCAGCACGGTGCGCAGTTTATCCGCGTAGTCGTGCAGTTGCGCCGGCGAGAAGCCGTCGCCCTGCAGGGTGTAGATGTTGGTGTAGACGTCGCCGAACTCGTCATTGAAGAACGGGCCCTGCACGCCTTGCGGCAGCGTGGCCCGCATGTCGCCCACCTTCTTGCGCACCTGATACCACTGGTCGGCCACCGTATTGGCGGGCGCCGAATCCTTCATCGTGTAGAAGATCAAGGATTCGCCGGGGCGCGAGTAGCTGCGCAGGAAGTCCGTGTTGGCGGTTTCCTGGAGCTTCTTGGCGATGCGGTCGGTGACCTGTTCCTGGACCTGCTGCGCGGTGGCGCCGGGCCACAGGGTCTGGATGACCATGACGCGGAAGGTGAAGGGCGGATCCTCGGACTGCGCCAGCCGCGAATACGACAGCACGCCAAACAGCGTGACGAGCGTGATGATGAAGATCACCAGTGGCTGATGCCGCAACGCCCAGGCCGACAGGTTGAACCTGCCTTCCTCGTGGCGATGGGCGTCTTGGCCGGCGTTCTGGCCAGCGACTTTGCCGCCTTCCTCGCCCACTTCCTGGCCGGGGGCGCTCATGACGCGAAGTCCTCGGGATGCAGCGGCGGCACCGGGCGCACTTTCTCGCCCGCCGACACCGTGTGCACGCCTTGCCACACCACCCGCTCGCCAGGCTGCAGGCCTTGCGACAGGGTGACGGTGCGCGCGTCGTAGCGCAGCACCTGCACCCGGCGCAGCTCCAGCGTGTCGGCGTCGGGTTTGACGATCCACACCGCCGGCTCTCGGCCTTCATGGAACAGGGCAGTGGCCGGCACGGTAAAGGTGGTCTGCCCGTTGGCCGACCGGTTGTCGAAGCTGATGTTGGCGGTCATGCCCAGCCGGACCTCGGGCGAGGGCGATTCCAGCGTGAGCTTGGCGCGGTAGGTGCGGCTTTGCGGGTCGGCGGCCGGCGCGATCTCGCGCAGCACCGCCGTGAAGGTCTGGCCGGGCAACGGGCCGAGCGTGACGCTGGCGCGCTGGCCGATCGCCAATCCCGCCAGCACGCTTTCAGGTACGTCGCACAGCGCGTCGATGTCGCCCGACCAGGCAAGCTGGTAGACGGGCGTGCCCGCCGCTACGTTCTGGCCGGTGTCGGCCTGTTCGGCCGTGATGACGCCCGCGTGGTCGGCCGTGAGGGTGGTGTAGTTGAGCTGGTCGGCCGCCAGCGCCGACTGCTGCGCGGCCTGGTCCCGCTGCGCAAGCGCGGAGGCATAGGCGTTGCGGGTTTGTTCAAGCTGCGTCGCGGCAATCAGGTTTTCACGTGCCTGGGCGCGGTCGCGCTCCAGTTGCTGGCGGGCGTAGTCAAACTGGTGCTGCGCCGCGGACAGCGCCGCGCGCGCGGCGGCCGCGTTCTTGGCCGCGTCGGCCGGATCCAGCTTGGCGAGGACCTGGCCGGGCGCAACGGTGTCGCCCAGCCGCACTTTGCGCTCGATGATCTTGCCGCCCACGCGGAACGACAGCGGCGTGCTGTAGCGCGCCTGCACCTCGCCGGGCAACGTCCAGGCGGGCAGGGCTTCGTCCGCCTGCGCGGGCATGGCGACCACGGGCCGCGGCGCGGCGGGGGGCGCCTCGTCGCGGCCGCAACCGGCCACGGCGGCAGCCAGCGCAAGCACGGCAGACATCGCCATCAGGCGTGTCCGGCGGCGGGGCAGGGAAATGGGAAGAAGCGGCGCTGCATCCGCAGCGGCGTGGCGCGCGGTGGAACGCGCGGCCGGGCCAGGACAATTCACGAAACACCTCGCGGCGCGGAAAAGGGCAGAAAAGGGCGAGTCGAACTCGATACGGACTGGATTCTAATACAGTCATGTATCTGGATTCAATGTTGAATCTGAAACTGGCGCCGATGCTAAACTCCGGCCATGTCAAAAGTCCGCCTAACCCGAGAGCAGAGCCGTGACCAGACGCGTCAGCGCCTGCTCGACGCCGCGCAGTCGATTTTTCTGTCCAAGGGTTTCGTGGCGGCCAGCGTCGAAGACATCGTCGAACAGGCGGGCTACACGCGCGGCGCGTTCTATTCCAATTTCGGCAGCAAGTCCGAACTCTTCCTGCAGTTGCTCAAGCGCGACCATGAAAACGTCATGGCCGACATGCGCGCCATCTTCGAAGCCGGCGAGACCCGGCAGCAGATGGAAGCGCGCGTGCTCGAGTACTACAGCACGCACTATCGCGAGAACGACTGTTTCCTGCTGTGGATGGAAGGCAAGCTGCAGGCCGCGCGCGATCCGGACTTCCGCGTGGGGTTCATCGCCTGTCTGCGCGAGCTGCGCGCCGCCACCACCGAATACATCCGCCAGTTCTCGGCCCACGTCGGCACGCCGTTGCCGCTGCCGGCCGAACAGCTTGCGCTGGGCCTGCTGGCGCTGTCGGACGGCATGCAGTTCAGCTATGCCTTCGATCCGCAGGCAGTCACGCCCGAGATGACCGAGGCCGTGCTGGCCGGGTTCTTTCGCCGGGTGGTCTTCGGTGACGCCAAGCTGGACTGAGGCCGCGGCGCCGGTCTGAATATTTCCGATTTCTGACTCAGGTGATTGTCAGCTTGGGTGCGCCCGTGATAGTAATACCGGCGGCGCACCGGTCGTGCTGAGGGGGCCAGCGCCACGTTCCGCGACCCTCGGGCGCAAGGAGTGCATCCATGACTTCGGAATCCCGACCCGGCACGACCATCCATCGACCCGTCTTCTTTTCAGCGGCCCTCTTCACTGTGCTGCTCGTCGCCTTCGCCATCATTGCGCCCAAGGCCGCGCAGGACGTCTTCGGCGCGATGCAGGCATGGATCATCAGCAACGCCAGCTGGTTCTACATCCTGGTCGTCGCGATCATCCTGATCTCGGTCGCGTTTCTGGCGATCAGCCGGTACGGCGACATCAAGCTGGGCCCGGACCACAGCGAGCCCGATTACCGCAATTTCACCTGGTTCGCGATGCTGTTTTCGGCGGGCATGGGCATCGGGCTGATGTTTTTCGGCGTGGCCGAGCCCGTCATGCACTTCGTGTCGCCGCCCGTGGGCGAGGGCGGCACGGTCGAAGCGGCGCGTGAGTCCATGAAGATCACCTTCTTCCATTGGGGCCTGCACGCATGGGCGATCTACGCGGCGGTGGCGTTGACGCTCGCGTTCTTCAGTTTCCGGCATGGCCTGCCGCTGACCCTGCGGTCCGCGCTGTATCCGCTGATCGGCAACCGTATCCATGGCCCGATCGGCCACGCCGTCGACATTTTCGCCATCATCGGCACCGTACTGGGCGTGGCCACGTCGCTGGGCCTGGGCGTGGCGCAGATGAACAGCGGCTTGAATCACCTGTTCGGCATTCCCGTCGGCGTCGTGCCGCAGATCATCCTGATCGTCATCACCTGCGGCCTGGCGACCATGTCGGTGGCGAGCGGGCTGGACAAGGGCATCCGCATCCTGTCGGAAGCCAACATGGTGCTGGCCGTGATCCTGCTGCTGTTCGTGCTGATCGCCGGCCCCACGGTGTTCCTGTTTCAGACGTTTGTGCAGAACACCGGCGCTTACCTGTCCGACATCGTCAACAAGACCTTCAACCTGTACGCCTATGAGCCGACCGACTGGCTGGGCGGCTGGACGCTGTTCTATTGGGGCTGGTGGATCGCGTGGTCGCCGTTCGTGGGCCTGTTCATCGCCCGCATCTCACGCGGCCGCACCATCCGCGAATTCGTCTGCGGCGTGCTGCTGGTGCCGGCTGGTTTCACGCTGTTCTGGATGACGGTGTTTGGCGATACGGCCATTTACTACATCCTGGTGGGCGGCGACCAGGGCCTGGCGCAGGCGGTGGACAAGGACAGTTCCCTGGCGCTCTTCGCGTTTCTAGAGTTATTGCCCTGGAGCAGCGTGATATCGGTCTTTGCCATCGCGATGGTGGCGGTGTTCTTCGTCACGTCTGCCGACTCGGGGGCGCTGGTCGTGGACCTGCTGGCCTCGGGCGGCGCGGACCGCACGCCGGTGTGGCAGCGGATATTCTGGTCGCTGTCCATGGGCGCGGTGGCCATTGCGCTGCTGCTGGCCGACGGCCTGACCGCGCTGCAGACCGCCACCATCGCCAGTGCGCTGCCGTTCTCGATCATCCTGTTGCTGTCGCTGTGGGGGCTGTTCAAGGCGCTCAAGCTCGATGCGACCAAGCGCGGCATCCGCTACCAGTCCCTGACGCTCTCGCGGCCGGCGCGCGGCGGCCAGTCCTGGGAACGACGCCTGCGCAACATGGTCATGATGCCGCGCCGCGCCCATGTGCTGCGCTTCATCTCCGATGTGGCGCGGCCGGCCCTGGAAGACGTGGCCGATGAACTGCGCAAGCAGGGATATGCCGTAGAGGTGCGCGACGACGAAAACGAAGGCGGGGTGATCCTGGAAGTCTCCCACGGCGACCATCTGGACTTTTCCTACGCCGTCCAGCCGCAGGCCTTCGTGCGTCCCAGCCTGACGCCCGACGAGGCGGCCGACGAAGACGAGCGCAAGTATTTCCGTGCCGAAGTCCATCTGCGCGAAGGCGGCCAGGACTACGACATCATGGGCTGGAGCCGCGACGCAGTGATCGGCGACATCCTGGATCAATACGAGCGGCATCGTCATTACCTGCACATGGTGCGCGGGTAAGCCGCCCGCGCTGCCCGCCCGCTCCGAATTCCCCTTTGGCCACGCGCTTCGCGTGGCTTTTTTTCGCCCATAGGCCGCCGCTATCCCCTTCATTGCTTTCGCTGCTTTGACGAATCATCGCGATTCGTGGATTATCCAAGCAAATTCTTGTTTAAATAAAAAAGTGAGCGAAAGATGAAGGCGAAGGCAGGAGCATGGGCGGTTGTCGCCCTGGCAGTGGCGGCGGCGTTGGTCGGCGGGGCGATGTACTGGAAATCCAGTGGGGCGGCGCAAGGCGGCGGGTGGACCATGCCACCGGCCAAAGTCGCCGTGGCGGCCGCGGTGCAGGCGGATTTCCCGGTTGTACTCGCCGGCATTGGCTCGCTGGAGGCCACGCGCCAGGTGCTGGTGCCCGCGGAGGTCGACGGGCGGGTGGCGCAGATCCTCTTCACGCCGGGCGAGTCCGTGAAGGCCGGGCAGTTGCTCGTGCAACTGAACGACGCGCCCGAGCAGGGCGAGCTGGCGCGGCTGCAGGCGCAGGCGCGCAACGCGCGAGCCTTGCTGGACCGCACGCGCCGGCTGGTGCCGCTGCAGGCTGCGACGCGCGAACAACTCGATCAGGCGCAGGCCGATCATGAGCAGGCCGCCGCCGACGTGCGGCGCATCCAGGCGCTGATCGAGCAGAAGCGCATCAAGGCGCCGTTCGACGGGGTGCTGGGCGTGCGCCGCGTGAACCTGGGCCAGTTTGCCCGCGCCGGCGATCCGCTGGTGTCGCTGACGGATGCGTCCTCCATGTTCGCCAATCTCACGCTGCCCGAGCAGGCGCAGGGCGCGCTGCGCGTGGGTCAGCCGGTGGCAGTGACCGTGGACGCCCACGCCGGCCGTGCGTTCCCGGGCAAGGTCACGACCGTGGAGCCGCAGGTCGACCCGGGCACGCGCACGGTCCGCGTGCAGGCGCTGCTGGCCAATCCCGACGGCGCGCTGTCGGCCGGCATGTATGCGCAGGGCAGGATCAGCCTGCCCGATCGTCCAAACGTCATCACCGTGCCGGAGACGGCCGTGAGCTACAGCGCCTATGGCGATTCGGTCTATGTCGTGGCCGCGCCCGATGCCGGCACGGACGGTGCGGCGCCCACCGTCCGGCAAGCCTATGTGAAGACCGGCGAACGCCTGCGGGGCCGCGTGGTGGTGACCGAGGGGATCAAGGCCGGCGACCAGGTCGTCACGTCGGGCCAGTTGCGGCTGCACAACGGGGCTGCCGTCGAGATCCTGCCGGACGACACCGTGGCGCTGACCGCGCCGGGGCAGACCGTGGCGCAAGCCCGATAAGGCACGGAGGCTCCCATGAAGTTCACCGATCTTTTCGTGCGCCGTCCCGTGCTGGCGCTGGTGGTCAGCACGCTCATCCTGCTGCTGGGCATCAAGGCGCTGAGCGGGTTGCCCGTCCGCCAGTATCCGCTGACCGAAAGCACCACCATCACCATCACCACGCAATATCCCGGCGCCTCGCCCGACCTGATGCAGGGCTTCGTGACGCAGCCCATCGCGCAGTCCGTGGCCACGGTCGAAGGCATTGATTACCTGTCGTCCTCGTCCACGCAGGGCCGCAGCGTGATCACCGTGCGGATGAAGCTGAACGCCGATTCCAACAAGGCCATGACCGAGGTGATGGCCAAGGTCAACGAGGTCAAGTACCGCCTGCCGCAGGACGTCTACGATCCGGTCCTGGTCAAGTCCGCGGGCGAGGCCACGGCCGTCGCCTACGTGGGCTTTTCCAGCACGAACCTCTCGTTGGCCGCGCTGACCGACTATTTGTCTCGCGTGGTGCAGCCGCAGCTCTCGTCCATCGACGGCGTGGCCAGCGTCGAGCTGTACGGCGGGCAGAAGCTGGCGATGCGGGTGTGGCTGGACCCCGACCGCATGGCGGCGCGCGGCATTTCCGCCGGCGAGCTGGCCGACGCGCTGCGCCAGAACAATGTGCAGGCGGCGCCCGGCCAGGCCAAGGGCCTGTATGTGGTGTCCAACATTCAGGTCAACACCGACCTCGTCAACGTGGCCGAATTCCGCGACCTGGTCGTCAAGCACGACGGCGGCGCCGTCGTCCGGCTGGGCGACGTGGCCACGGTGGAACTGGGCGCGGCGTCCACGGATTCGAGCAGCCTGATGGACGGCGAACCGGCCGTCTACTTCGGCCTGAACGCCACGCCGGTCGGCAATCCGCTGGTCATCGTGAAACGCCTGAACGAACTGTTGCCCAACATCAAGCAGAACCTGCCGCCCGGCACCAGCGTGCAAGTGCCGTTCGAACTGGCCCGCTTCATCAGCGCGTCCATCGACGGCGTGACGCAGACGCTGCTGGAGGCCATCGTCATCGTGGTGGCGGTGATCTTCCTGTGCCTGGGCTCGCTGCGGGCGGTGCTGATTCCGGTGGTCACCATACCGCTGTCCATGCTGGGCGGCGCGGCGATCATGGCCCTGTTCGGCTTCAGCGTGAACCTCCTGACGTTGCTGGCGATGGTGCTGGCCATCGGCCTGGTGGTGGATGACGCCATCGTGGTGGTCGAAAACGTGCACCGCCACATCGAGGAGGGCAAGTCGCCCGTGCGCGCGGCGCTGATCGGCGCGCGCGAGGTCGCGGGGCCGGTGATTGCCATGACCATCACGCTGGCGGCGGTCTACGCGCCGATCGGGCTGATGGGCGGGCTGACCGGCTCGCTCTTCAAGGAGTTCGCGTTCACGTTGGCGGGGGCGGTGGTGGTGTCCGGCGTAATCGCGCTGACGCTGTCGCCGGTAATGAGCTCGTTTCTCTTGAACGGCCGGGTGGCAGACGGGTGGATGGCGCGCAAGGCGGAACACTTCTTCGGCCGGCTGGGCGACGCCTATGGCCGCGTGCTGGACGTGTCGCTGCATCATCGCTGGATCACCGGCGTGCTGGCGGTGGCCGTGCTGGCCAGCTTGCCATTCCTGTACAACGCCGCACAGCAGGAGCTGGCGCCCGTCGAGGACCAGTCCACGGTGCTGACCGCCATCAAGTCGCCGCAGCAGGCCAACATCGATTACGTGGAAAAGTTCGGCAAGAAGTGGGACGACGTCATGAAGACGCTGCCCGAACAGAAAGGGCGCTGGCTGATCAATGGGTCGGACGGTGTGTCCAACAGCATCGGCGGCGTGGACTTCGTGGACTGGCAGGATCGCACGCGCTCGGCCGACGAGATCCAGGCCGACATGCAGGCCATGGCAAACCGCGTGGAAGGCAGCAACATCTTTGCGTTCCAGTTGCCGTCCTTGCCCGGCTCCACCGGCGGGCTGCCCGTGCAGATGGTGCTGATGAGCGCGTCCGACTATGCCGTGGTCTTCGACGCCATGGAGAGCCTGAAGAAGGCCGCGCGCGAAAGCGGCCTCTTCATGGTGGTCGATAGCGACCTGGACTACAACAATCCGGTTGTGCAGCTGAAGGTGGACCGCAGCAAGGCCAATAGCCTGGGCGTCACCATGAAGGCCATCGGCGACACGCTGGCGGTGCTGGTGGGCGAGAACTACGTCAACCGCTTCGGCATGGACGGGCGTTCGTATGACGTCATTCCGCAGAGCCTGCGCGAACAGCGCATCTCGCCGCAGGCGCTGGCGCAGTACCACGTGAAAAGCGCCTCGGGCGCGCAGGTGCCGCTGTCCAACCTGGTGTCGGTGTCGATGGGCGTGGAGCCCAACAAGCTCACGCAGTTCAACCAGTTGAACGCCGCCACGTTCCAGGCCATTCCCATGCCGGGCGTCACGATGGGCGATGCGGTGCGGTTCCTGACACGCGAGGCGCAGTCGCTGCCTGCGGGCTTCAGCTACGACTGGCAGTCCGACGCGCGCCAGTTCACGCAGGAAGGCTCGGCGCTGATGATCACCTTCATTTTCGCCATCATCGTCATCTACCTGGTGCTGGCCGCGCAGTACGAAAGCCTGCGCGATCCGTTCATCATCCTGGTGAGCGTGCCCATGTCGATCTGCGGCGCGCTGATTCCGCTGGCGCTGGGCATGGCCACCGTCAACATCTACACGCAGATCGGGCTGGTGACGCTGATCGGGTTGATCAGCAAGCACGGGATCCTGATGGTGGAGTTTGCCAACGAAATGCAGGTCAGCCACGGCCTGGACCGGCGGGCCGCCATGGAGCAGGCCGCGCGCATTCGCCTGCGTCCCATCCTGATGACCACGGCCGCCATGGTCATGGGCCTGATCCCGCTGCTGTTCGCCACCGGCGCCGGCGCGCACAGCCGCTACAGCCTGGGGCTGGTCATCGTGGTGGGCCTGCTGGTGGGCACGCTGTTCACGCTGTTCGTGCTGCCCACCGTCTACACCGTGTTTGCCCGCGATCACCGGGCGGCCAACGACACGCCGCGCGCCCGCGAACTGGCGCAGGCCGACGTCGAGGACGCGCGCGCCGCGGCCTCGCATTGAGGAATCGAACATGAATACGCTACACCCCTCCATCCGGCTGCGCCGCAGCGCCGTCGTGCTGCTGGCGGCCCTGGCCGTGGCCGGTTGCGCAGTGGGGCCGGATTACCAACAGCCGAACCCCGCGCCCGTTGTCTTGGCCAGCCCCGAGCAGACGCTGTTTTCCACCGACCAGGTCCAGCGCGATTGGTGGAAGCAGTTGCAGGACCCGCAGCTCGATCGCCTGATCGGCATGGCGCTCGCCCGCAATTTGGACATTCGCATCGCCCAGGCACGCCTTGCCGAATCGCGCGCGGTGCTGGACGAAAGGGAGCTGGACAAGCTGCCCGCCGTGACGCTGGGCGGCGGTTACGCGCGCAGCCTGTCGCAGGCGAACCCGGGCGCAGCCGGCGAGCGAAATCTGGCCGAAAGCTATCGCGCGGGCTTTGACGCGACCTGGGAGCTGGATCTGTTTGGCCGGCTGCGCCGCGCGGCCGAGGGCGCCGCCGCCCGCAGCGAAGCGCAGGCGGCCGACCTGGCGCAGGCGCGCATCGTGGTGGCGGCCGAGGTGGCGCGCAACTATTTCGAGCTGCGCGGCGCCGAGCAGCGGCTGGCCGTGGCGCGGGCCAACCTCGCCAGCCAAGAGGACAGCCTGCGCGTGACCCAGGCCATGGTGTCGGCCGGCCGCGGCGACGAAGGCGACCTGGCCAGCGCGCGGGCGGAACTGGAGACCGTGCAGGCCAGCATCCCCGTGCAGGAGACCGCACGCCGGCTGGCGCTGTACCGGATCGCGGTGCTGGCGGCCCTGCGTCCGGTGGAACTGGGCGCGCTGGATGCCGCCACGCCGCTCGCGCCACTGACAGCGCGGCTGCCCATCGGCGACGTGGGCGCCCTGCTGTCGCGGCGTCCGGACGTGCTGGCCGCCGAACGCGACCTGGCCGCCGCCAATGCCGACGTAGGCGTGGCCACGGCCGAGTTGTACCCGCGCATCGACCTGGGCGGATTCCTGGGATTCGTTGCGCTGCGCGGCGCCGACTTCGGGTCGGCGGCCAGCCGCGGATTCAGCGTGGCGGCCGACGCCGGCTGGCCGGCCTTCCACCTGCCCACGGCGCTGGCCCGCAAGCGCGGGGCCGAGGCGCGTCTGGAAGGCGAAGCGGCGCGCTACGAGCAGACGGTGCTGCGGGCGGTGCAGGAGGTGGAGGAGGCGCTGGCCGAATACGGACAGACGCAGCAGCGCCTGGGCAGCCTGGCGCAGGCGGCCGCCCACAGCGGACGGGCCGCGGAACTGGCCCGGCTGCGCTACCGCGAAGGCAGCACTCCGTATTTGACCGTGCTGGACGCGCAGCGTACGCTTTTGCGCGCCCAGGACGCCGTGGCCGTCGCCGAAGCCGAGTCCTACACTCGCCTCATCGCGCTGTACAAGGCGCTGGGGGGCGGCTGGCAGGCCAAGCCCGCCGACGCCGTGGCCGCGAGCCAGCCCGGCGCCGGCTGACCACCGCAAGCCGTCCATGGCACCATAGGAACCTTCTCCCGGAGCATCGATACCTCTCATGTCTGACAGCCTGTCCCACCCGGCCGCCGCGATCCCGCACCAGCCTGCGGATCGTGTGCTCATGACCCTGAAGACGCGCGGGCCGCAATCCATCGCGGTCATCGCGCGCGCCATGGACGTGACGGCGGAGGCGGTGCGCCAGCAGATGACGCGCCTGCATGCCGACGGGCTGGTCGACTTTGAGAGCCAAAGCGCGGGCCGCGGCCGGCCCACCCAGATCTGGTTCCTGACCAAGGCCGGGCACGGGCGCTTCCCGGACACGCACGCCGAGATGACGGTGCAGATGATCGCGGCCGTGCGCCAGGTGTTCGGCGACGAAGGCATCGACAAGCTGGTGCAGGTGCGCGAAGGCGCCATGCTCAATGTCTATCAGCAGGCCATGCAGGACGCGCCGGACCTGAAAGCGCGGCTCGAGCGCCTGGTCGACGTGCGCTGCGCCGAGGGCTACATGGCGGAGCTGCGCGAGGAAGGAGCGGATTTCATCTTCATCGAGAACCATTGCCCCATCTGTTTCGCGGCCAAGGCCTGTATGGGCTTTTGCCGCAGCGAGCTGGAACTGTTCCGCAAGGTGCTGGGCGAGGGCGTGCAGGTCGAGCGCGAAGAACACATCCTGGCCGGCGCGCGGCGCTGCGCCTACCGCGTCAGTGAACGGGGTAGCGAGCGGGCCAGCGAGCGGGTCAGCGGGCGGCCATGACGCTCAAGCAGCTCGAAGCCTTCTACTGGGCCGCCACCTGCGCCAGTTTTGCCGTGGCGGCCGAGCGGTTGCATCTGTCCGTGTCCTCGCTGTCCAAGCGCATCACGGAGCTGGAAGAGGGGCTGGGCCAGCCGCTCTTTGACCGTAGCGGCCACAAGGCCGTGCTGACCGACGCGGGCCAGCGCCTCGTGCCGCAGGCGCGCAGCCTGCTCGCCGCGGCTGACCAGGTCCGCGCTTCCATGACTGAAACGCCCGGCCTGCGCGGCCGCTGCCGCTTCGGCGTGGGCGAGCTGACCGCGCTGACCTGGCTGCCGGGATTGATCCGAGCCGTGCGCGCCGCCTACCCCGAGCTGGTGCTGGAACCGTACGTGGACATCGGCCAGGTGCTGGAGCAGCGTGTCGCGGACGGCGAACTGGACTTCGCGGTGATCGCCGGCCGGTCTTCCCGCGCCGGCATCGCGTCCTCGCCCATCGGCGAGGCGCAATTCGCCTGGGTCGCCGCGCCCTCCGTGCTGCAACCTTCGGAGACCGGCATGACGATGGCGTTGCTGGCCCGGCTGCCGCTCGTGACTCTGCCCGAAGGCGCGGGCACCACGCGCATCATCGACGACTGGCTTGGCGGACGCGAAGCTGCCGGGGAGCGCCTGTGCTGCAACAACTGGGGCGCCATCGTCGGGCTGCTGATCGAGGGCACGGGCGTTGGGCTGCTGCCCAGCCATTGGGCCGAAAAGCTCCAGGCAGAAGGCAGCCTGCGCGTCCTGCACGGCGAGCCCGAACTGGCCGCCTTGCCCTATGCGTTCCAGTACCGGCGCGACGACGCCCGGCCGCTGGTCGCCATGTTGCGCGACACGGTCGCCGCGTCGGCCGATTTCTCCGCCCCTTGCCGTCTGCCCTGAGCCATTCGTCCGCAAGGCGGCCGCCACGGGCGTATAGTGGGCGGCGCGCCATCCGCCGGTCTATACAATCGCCGCGCGCCTGGCGCAGAATCCAACAACAACGTGCGCGCGAGGGGGATGGGCCCGGCGATGCGGCACGACCCGGGGTCTGTTGCTCCCTGCCAGGCGGTGCGACCGCGCACGAGACGACAGATCTTCCGGAATCGACGGAGATCTTTCATGCGTAAACTTTGCCTCGCCATGGCCATGGCGGGAATGCTGGCCACCGGATTGGCGCAAGCCCAGTCCACCCTGCGTATCGGGCTGCAGGACGACCCGGACGTGCTGGACCCGGCGCGCGCCCGCACCTTTGTCGGCCGCATCGTGTTCGCCTCGCTGTGCGACAGGCTGGTCGACATCACCCCCGACCTGAAGATCGTGCCGCAGCTCGCGCAATCCTGGTCCGTCGGCCCGGACAACAAGACGCTGACCTTCAAGCTGCGCACGGATGCCGTGTTCCATGACGGCACCCCCATCAACGCCGCCGCCGTCAAGGCCAACCTCGACCGCGCCCGCACGCTGCCCGACAGCAACCGCAAGAGCGAACTGGCCACCGTTGCCAGCATCGACGCGCCCGACGACCACACCGTGGTGCTGAACCTGTCGGAGCCGGATGCCTCGCTGCTGTCGCAACTGTCCGACCGCGCGGGCATGATGATTTCGCCCGCCAGCTTCGACAAGGATCCTGGCGGCAAGCCCGTGTGCTCGGGCCCGTACCAATTCAAGGAGCGCGTGCAGAACGATCGCATTGTGCTCGAGAAATTCCCCAAGTACTGGGACGCGGCCAACTACCATTTCGACCGCCTCGTCTACACGCCGATTCCGGACAACACCGTGCGCCTGAACAACCTGCGCGCCGGCGACCTGGACATCATCGAACGCGTGGCGCCCAGCGACGCCAAGGCCGTCAAGGACGACGCCAACCTGCGTCTGGCGCCGGTCACCGGCCTGGGCTTCCAGTCCATTTCTGTGAACCTGGCCAACGGCGCGCGCGCCGACCATCCGCTCGCCAAGGACAAGCGCGTCCGCCAGGCGCTGGATCTGGCCATCGACCGCGACGTCCTGAACCAGGTGATCGGCGAAGGCATGTTCCAGCCCGCCCACCAGCCGTTCCCGCCCGCCAGCTTTGCCTACAACAAGTCCTTCGACCGCCCGGGCCGCGATCCCAAAAAGGCGCAGGCCCTGCTGAAGGAAGCCGGCTACGACCGCGTAAAGGTCGAAATCACCTTCGGCAACAACACCACCATGCAACAGGTCTTCGAACTGGTGCAGGCCATGGGCGCCGAAGCGGGCTTTGACATCTCCCTGCGCCCGGTCGAGTTCGCCTCGCTGCAATCCTCGCTGGCGCGCGGCGACTTCCAGATCGGCCAGAGCGGCTGGTCTGGCCGGGTCGATCCCAGCGGCAACATCCACCAGTACCTGAGCTGCAAGGGCAACCTGAACGACGGCAAATTCTGCGACCCCGCCGTCGACAAACTGCTCAACGACGCCCGCGCCGAAGCCGACACCACCAAGCGCCGCGCCATGTACGACCAAGTGCTCGCCGCGATGCAGGACCAGCGTCCGATCATCTACCTGTTCTACCTGCCGTGGACGTTCGGCGTGCAAAGCAAGGTGGAAGGCTTCGTCCCGTACCCCGACGGCTTGATCCGCCTAAAAGGCGTATCAAAGAAGTAGACCCACCCCCTACCCGCTAGCGCGGGCCCCCTCAAGGGGGCGACACCTGCGGACCGGCGGAGCCGGATCCGCGGTGTCCCGGATGGCGTCACTTGCTGTTGTGAGGCGGTTACCCGTATGCGCAGGTGTCTGACACCCTCTGAGATGCTGTGCAGAGGTGCCGACCGTCTCTCCAGGGTGTCAGACACCGGCCAATAGCAACGCGGTCGGCCAATCCATGGGTGTCAGACACCCGACCAGTCCTACAAAACACCCGGGTGTCAGACACCCGAATCGGTCTTACCTCCCAACACCAGGACCCACCATGTTTACGACTCGCCCGGAAATCCTCGGCACCTTCGGTGTCGTGACGTCCACCCATTGGCTGGCCAGTTCGGCCGGCATGTCGCTGCTGGAGCGCGGCGGCAATGCGTTCGATGCCTGCGTCGCCTCGGCGTTCGTGCTGCAGGTGGTCGAGCCCCATCTGGTCGGTCCGGCCGGCGAAGTGCCGGCCGTGTTCTATTCCGCCCGCACCGGCAAGGTCGAGGTCCTGTGCGGGCAGGGCACCACGCCCGCCGCCGCCACGCTGGAACGCTACCGCGCCGAAGGCCTGACGCTCATTCCCGGCAACGGCCTGCTCGCGACCGTGATCCCCGGCGCGTTCGACGCCTGGATGCTGCTGCTGCGTGACCACGGCACGATGCGCGTGCGTGACGTTCTCGAGCCTGCCATCTATTACGCGGAGCACGGCCATGCCCTGATGCCCCGCATCTCCAACACCATCGCCGGTCTCAAGGACTTTTTCGAGACGCACTGGCCGACGACCGCCCAGGTCTACGTGCCGGGCGGGCAGGTGCCGCAGGCCCGCAAGCTGTTCCGCAATCCGGCGCTGGCCCGCACCTGGACCCGGGTGCTGCAAGCCGCCGAAGGCGCCGGCGCCGACCGCGAGCGCCAGATCGAGGCCGCGCGCGACGCGTTCTACCGCGGCTTCATCGCCGAAGAGATCGACCGCTTCGCCCGCAACACCGACGTCATGGACGAAAGCGGCACGACCCATCGCGGCGTCATCACGGCTGACGACCTGGCCGGTTGGTCCGCCAGCTACGACGAACCGCTGACCTACGACTATCACGGCTACACCGTCGCCAAGGCCGGCGCCTGGAGCCAGGGCCCGGTCTTCCTGCAGACGCTCGCCATCCTGAAAGACATGGACCTGGCGGGCGTCAGCCCCACCAGCGCCGAGTTCATCCACCGGGTCACCGAGGCCATGAAGCTCGCCTTTGCCGACCGCGAAGCCTATTACGGCGACCCGGCCTTCATCGACGTGCCGCTGGCCCATCTGCTGTCCGACGCGTACAACGCCGAACGCCGCCAACTGATCGGAGAGGGCGCGTCGCACGACCTGCTGCCCGGGCAGGTGCCCGGCTTCGAGGCGCAGGTCGCGCGTGTCATGGACACCCTGGAGCGCCTGTCTCCCGTCACCGCGCCCGGCAGCGCCACGAACGAACCGACGCTTGCCGACATGCGCGCGTCGGCCAAGCGCGGCGACACCACGCACGTGGATGTGATCGACCGCTGGGGCAACATGATCTCGGCCACGCCGTCGGGCGGCTGGTTCCAGTCGTCGCCGGTCATTCCCGAACTGGGTTTCGGCCTGAACACCCGCGCCCAGATGTTCTGGCTGGAAGAAGGCCTGCCCGGCACGCTGGCGCCGGGAAAGCGCCCGCGCACCACGCTGACCCCGTCGCTCGCGCTGCGCGACGGCAAGCCCTACCTGGCCTTCGGCACGCCGGGCGGAGACCAGCAGGAGCAATGGCAGTTGCTGTTCTTCCTGCGTCACGTGCACCACGGCCTGAACCTGCAGGAAGCGATCGACCTGCCCATGTCGCACACCATGCATTTCCCGACGTCCTTCTACCCGCGCGACCGCAAACCGGGCCACCTGGCGCTGGAAACCAGCTTCGGCCCCGAGGTCATCGCGGCGCTGCGTCAGCGCGGTCACCAGATCGAAGAACTGCCCGAATGGTCGGTCGGCCGGCTGACCGCGGCCTCGCGCGATCCGGACGGACTGC
Organism: Achromobacter sp. 1012554356; assembly: GCF_059760815.1. Taxonomy (NCBI): domain Bacteria; kingdom Pseudomonadati; phylum Pseudomonadota; class Betaproteobacteria; order Burkholderiales; family Alcaligenaceae; genus Achromobacter; species Achromobacter sp. 1012554356. The sequence continues at coordinate 39,970 of NZ_JCBANC010000057.1, forward strand.
TGCATGCGGCCGCCACGCCGCGCCTGATGCAGGCGTACGCCGTCGGCCGTTGAGCGGCCGTCGAACGGACGGCGCACGCTTTCTTACAAAGCGTGCGCCGTGCGGCGTCTTGCAGCGGTTTACCCGCATAGGGTATGTTTGTCGCATGACGCCATCCGAGCAGAGCCCGGCAACAGCGGCTCGACCCCTCACGGGAACAGAACCCTTATTCATCGTCCTCAATAAAGGATCGGGGCGCGGCGACGCGCAGGTCCTGCAGGACACCATTCGGACTATCCTCGACGAGGCCGGGCGGCGCTACGAACTCATGCCCGTCGACGACCCGTCGCGGCTGACGGAAGTGGCCCGCAAGGCCGTCAAGCGCGCCCAGGACGAGCAGGGCGTCGTCATCGCCGCGGGCGGCGACGGCACGCTCAACGCCGTCGCGGGCACGGTGCTGGGACAAGGCGTGCCTTTCGGCATCCTGCCGCAGGGCACCTTCAACTACTTCGGCCGCACCTACGGCATCTCGCAAGAAACCGACGTGGCGCTGCGCGGTTTCCTGCAAGGCAGCATCCGCCCGGTGCAGGTCGGCTTGCTGAACGGCCGCCTGTTCCTCGTCAACGCCAGCCTCGGCCTGTATCCGCAATTACTCGAAGACCGCGAGGCCTACAAGCAGCGCTACGGGCGCAGGCGCTGGGTCGCGCTGTGGTCGGGCCTGGTCACGCTCTGGCGCCAACCGCGCCAGCTCGGCCTGGAACTCGAATTCGAGGGCAAGTCGCGCAGCCTGCGGTCGCCGACGCTGGTCGTGGGCAACAACAAACTGCAGTTGGAACACATCGGCATCGAGAACGACGAGCTTGACCGCAACCGGCTTATCGCCATGGCGGCGCGGCCCGTGGGCACGCTGGCCCTCTATGGCCTGCTGGTGCGCGGCCTGCTCAGCCGAATGGGCGAAGCCGAGAACGTGATCAGCTTCGCCTTCGACAAGCTCACGGTAGGCGTGCGCGGGCGTCGCCGGGTCAAGGTCGCGATGGACGGCGAAATCTTCTGGATGGACACGCCGCTCGAGTTCAAGGTGGCAAGCGATCGCCTGCCCCTGGTGGTGCCGGCGGACCCCGAGCTCCTGGACCGCTCATGACGCGGATCCTGCATCTGTCGGACACCCATTTCGGCACTGAGCGCAAGGCGGTCGTCGAAGCCGTGCTGGACCTGGCGCGGCAGTTGTCGCCCGATCTGGTGGTGCTCAGCGGCGACATCACCCAGCGCGCACGCCGCAGCCAGTTCGCCGCTGCCCGCCGGTTCATCGAGCGCCTCGCGCTGCCCGTGCTGGCGGTGCCCGGCAATCACGACATTCCGCTGTACAACGTATTCGCACGCGCCCTCAATCCCTACGGCAACTACAAGCGCGCGCTGGGGCCGATCCTCGAACCCGTGTTCGAGAACGACGGCGTGCTTGCCATCGGGGTGAACACCACCCGGCCAAAACGCCATAAGGACGGCGAGATCTCCGACGCACAGATCGCCCGTGTCGGCCAGCGGTTGCGGCAGGCCCGGCCGGGCCAGTTGCGGATCGTCGTCGCGCATCACCCCGTGCGCGCCAAGGTTGAATCGGACCTGTCCAATCTGCTGATCGGCCGCGAGCGTGCGCTTGCGGCCTGGGCGCAGGCGGGCGTCGACCTGGTGCTGGGCGGTCACATACACTTGCCCTACGTGCTGCCGCTGACCGCGCCCACGGGCCCGGCCGGCTGGATCGTCCAGGCGGGAACCACGTGTTCGCACCGCGTGCGGGGCACCGTGCCCAATTCGCTTGGCGTGATCACCCGCTCGCAAGAGGACGGCCAGTCGGTCTGCCACGTCGAGCGGTGGGACTATGCAGCAGGCGCGCACGCATTCGCGCCCGTCGACAAAACCCTGGTTTCGCTGTAACCGTGCGCGCCTGCTGCATAGTCC
>NZ_JCBANC010000058.1:0-40953 GCF_059760815.1 Achromobacter sp. 1012554356
CGCTGCTTGGTGTCGGCGGCGGCGATTTCCTGCTGCAGCTCGGCCGTCAGCTTGCCTTGCTGCGAAATGGATTCCAGGATGGCGCCGCGGCGGTGGAACTGCTGGATGACGGCGCCACCGTGCCCTTCATCGCCCGGTACCGCAAGGAAGCGACCGGCGGCCTGGACGACACCGTGCTGCGCAACCTGGAAGTCCGCCTGGGCTACCTGCGCGAGCTCGAAGACCGCCGCGGCGCCATCCTGGAATCCATTTCGCAGCAAGGCAAGCTGACGGCCGAGCTGCAGCAGGAAATCGCCGCCGCCGACACCAAGCAGCGCCTGGAAGACCTGTACGCGCCGTACAAGCCGAAGCGCCGCACGCGCGCCCAGATCGCCCGCGAAGCCGGCCTCGAGCCGCTGGCCGATGCCATCCTGGCCGATCTCGCCTGCGATCCCGCCGCCCTGGCCGCGCAATACCTGAATCCCGAAGCCGCCATCAACGACGCCAAGGCGGCGCTCGATGGCGCGCGCGACATCCTTGCCGAACGCTACGCCGAAAACGCCGACCTGCTGGCCGACATGCGCGAGCACCTGTGGTCCACGGGCCTCGTGTACTCGAAGATGATCGAGGGCAAGGAAACCGAAGGCGCCAACTTCCGCGACTGGTTCGACTTCAACGAGCCGCTGCGCACCCTGCCCTCGCACCGCATTCTGGCGCTGCTGCGCGGCCGCCAGCAAGGCGTGCTCGAGCTGCGGCTTGGCCTGGAAGCCGACCTCGAAGCCCAGACCCCGCATCCGTGCGTGGCCCGCATCGCCAACTTCCTGAAGCTTGGCAACGGCCTCTTCGCGCTGGACGCCACGCCGCGCGCGCGCTGGCTTGGCGAAGTCTGCCGCTGGACCTGGCGCGTCAAGCTCCTGACCGCCTTCGAAAGCGAACTGATCGGCCGCCTGCGCGAAAGCGGCGAAACCGAGGCCATCCGCGTGTTCGCAGCCAACCTGAAAGACCTGCTGCTGGCCGCGCCGGCCGGTCCGAAGGCCGTGCTCGGCCTGGATCCCGGCATCCGCACGGGCTGCAAGGTCGCCGTCATCGACAAGACCGGCAAGGTCGTCGACACCACCACCGTGTACCCGTTTGAACCGCGCCGCGACCGCGAAGGCACGATCAACACGCTGGCCGCGCTGGTGGCGCGCCACAGCGTGGACCTGATCGCCATCGGCAACGGCACGGCCTCGCGCGAAAGCGAAAAGCTCGTGGGCGACATGATGGAGCGTTTCCCCGACCTGAAGGTCACCCGCGTCGTCGTTTCCGAAGCCGGCGCATCGGTGTATTCGGCCTCCGAAACCGCCGCCCTGGAATTCCCCGACCTCGACGTGACGCTGCGCGGCGCGGTGTCCATTGCGCGCCGCCTGCAGGACCCGCTGGCCGAACTGGTCAAGATCGACCCCAAGGCCATCGGCGTGGGCCAGTACCAGCACGACGTCAACCAGCGCGAACTGGCGCGCTCGCTGGACGCCGTGGTCGAAGACTGCGTGAACGCGGTGGGCGTGGACGTGAACACGGCTTCGGCCGCGCTGCTGGCCCGCGTGTCCGGCCTGAACTCGCTGCTGGCCAAGAACATCGTCTCTTTCCGCGACGAAAACGGCGCCTTCCCCACGCGCGACATCCTGCGCAAGGTGCCTCGCTTTGGCGACAAGGCATTCGAACAGGCTGCCGGGTTCCTGCGTATCCCCAATGGTGACAACCCGCTGGACGCCTCGTCTGTCCACCCCGAAGCCTACCCGGTGGTCGAGCGCATCGTCGCCAAGATCAAGACCGAGGTGAAGCAGATCATCGGCCAGCGCGAAGCCCTGAAGGGCGTGTCGCCGTCGGATTTCACCGACGAGCGCTTCGGCCTGCCGACCGTCAAGGACATCTTCGCCGAACTCGAAAAGCCCGGCCGCGATCCGCGCCCGGAGTTCAAGACGGCGCAGTTCAAGGAAGGCGTGGAAACGCTGAACGACCTGTATCCGGGCATGGTGCTGGAAGGCGTGGTGACCAACGTGGCCAACTTCGGCGCGTTCGTCGACATCGGCGTGCACCAGGACGGCCTCGTTCACATTTCGGCGCTGGCCGAGAAGTTCGTGAAGGATCCGCGCGACGTGGTGCGCGTGGGCCAGACGGTCAGCGTCAAGGTGTTGGAAGTGGACGCCGCGCGCAAGCGCGTGGCGCTCACCATGCGCCTGAACGACACGGCCGCGCCGGCCCGCCGCAGCGCCGATGCGCCCAAGGGCGGCGACCGTCCGCGCCGTCAAGGCGATGGCGGCCGCAACGCAGCTGGCGGCGGCGCCGCGGCGTCGATGAACAGCGCCATGGCGGACGCGTTCGCCAAGCTCAAGCGCTGATCCGCTGATCCCTCCGGATCCTCTGCATTACCCAGATCCCGGCGCCCAGGCGCCGGGATTTTCTTTGCGCGGCCCCGTTTCAGCCGCGTTGCCGCAGCCTAGGGCTTACCCGTAGAACGCCCGCTTTCGTTGCGTTCCCTCAATTCGAAATCGCAGAAATAAGTGAAAATATCCAATTGTGTCTAAATAATAAATTCGCGCCGAAGACGGTTAAAAACCCAGGGCGATCACCGGCGACACAAACCCACGGCCAGGCGAGCTTCTGCGCGTAACGTCAGTCGGGGTGCAGCATCAGAACAAGAGCGCGCCCCCCGATAGCCCGGAGATCCGTCCGCCATGCTCAGCACCATCACCCTCGCTGCCAATGAAACCGCCACGATCACCGACAAGGACGCCACGGCAAGCGGCATCTATGGCGACGTGACGTTGGGTCAGTATTCGCATCTGATCGTCGACGGCACCGAGGTCACCTTCAAGCACATCACGCTGGAGCGCCTGGGTGGCCGGATCATCGAATTGCGCAATGGCGCCCAACTGCACGTGGGCGCGCTGGGATTCGCCAGCATGGGCGCCAGCATCATCTACCGCATCGGCATCGGATGCGTGATCACCTACGATGCCAGCCAATGGGATCCCGAGGTCGTGGCCAACACCACGTTCGACTTCGCCAGCGAGGGCAGCGGCACGCTGAAGTACTTCCCGTTCATCAACCCGGAATGGCTGGACTGTCCCAACGTCACGGGCTATTCGGACGGCGACCAGCTTGAAATCGCGGGGCAACGCCGCGTGCAGCGCTTTCAGGTGCGCGACGGGCGCATCGTCACCAGCGCACGCCTGAACTGAATGCAAAACGGCGCGGATTGCCCGCGCCGTCTTCGTCCATCGGTTGCCGGCCGCTGGCTACTGATTATTCCTGCGCCAGCGACAGCAGCGCTTCACGCGTGCGCGCGATGCCTGCAGCGGGTTCGCCCCGCACGCCGTCGGGCGCGGAGGCAACCGTCACGCCGTCGATCACCACCGCATAGCCCTGGGCATTGGCCTGCAGGACGCTGTCCGCGGACTCGGACTGCAGGCGGCGCATCAGCGCGCCCGCTTCCTTGGGATCGGCAAAGCGCTGAGACAGCAGCAGTTCCTCGCCGTCGGCCGCCAGCAGGCGGAAGCGGAAGCCCCCATCCTCGTCGCGGAAGCTGACGAAACGCGCGCCCTTGGATTTTTCCTTCTTGCCCTGGGCGCCCTTGCCCGCCGTGGCGGCGGCGCCCAGATTGCGCAGGCCCACGGCCTCGCGCAGTTCCTGCATGAACGGCACGGCAAGCTTGCGCGCCTTGGCCGCGCCAGCCTGCAGGATGTCTTCGATGCGGCCCGGATTGGCCATCAGGTCGACGTACTTTTCGCGCATCGGGGCCAGCAGGTTTTCCAGGTGTTCGAACAGCGCCTGCTTGGCATCGCCCCAGCCCATGCCGGCCTCGAGCTGCTGGCGGAACGCCGCCGATTGCTCGGACGTGGCGAATGCGCGATACAGCGTGTACAGATGGGAGGATTCAGCGTCCTTGGGTTCGCCGGGCTCGCGCGAATCGGTCACGATGCGCATCACCGACGCGCGCAATGCGCTCTTGCCGCCTTCAAAGAGCGGAATGGTGTTGTTGTAGCTCTTGGACATCTTGCGGCCGTCCAGCCCCGGCAGCGTGGCCACGTCTTCTTCGATGACCACTTCCGGCAGCGCGAAGTAGTCGCGCCCGTACAGGTGGTTGAAGCGCTGCGCGATATCGCGGGCCATTTCCAGATGCTGGATCTGGTCGCGCCCCACCGGCACCTTGTTGGCGTTGAACATGACAATGTCCGCGGCCATCAGGATCGGGTACGAGAACAGCCCCATGGTGATGCCGTCGTCCGGATCCACGTTCTTGGCCACGTTCTGGTCCACCGAGGCCTTGTAGGCGTGCGCCCGGTTCATCAGGCCCTTGGCGGTCACGCAGGTCAGCAGCCAGCTCAGTTCGGGGATCTCGGGGATGTCCGACTGGCGGTAGAACGTCACGCGCTCGGGGTCCAGGCCCACCGCCAGCCACGTGGCGGCAATTTCCAGACGCGAGCGCGCCACGCGCGCCGGGTCGTCGCACTTGATCAGCGCGTGGTAGTCCGCCAGAAAGAAGAATGCGTCCACGCCGGGCTGCGTGCTGGCCTGCACTGCCGGACGGATCGCGCCCGCGTAGTTGCCGAGATGGGGAGTTCCAGTCGTGGTGATGCCGGTAAGGACGCGGGTGTTCATGAGGCGAGAAGGCGGTTGCTAGGGGAAGCCGTCAGTGTAACGTGCCGCCGAGCGGCCCTGCCTGGGAAAGCCCCGGGGACCCGCGTTTACAGCACAGCCAGCACGGGCGCCGCCAGCGCGCACAATCCGCCTGCGGTCAGCGCGGCGCGCGGCCGGAAGGTCAGGAACCAGATCAGCAGCAGACCGGCAATGCTGAGGATGCCGATCCATTCGACCGTGCCGTAACTCCAGCCCCAGACCGCCGCCGACGCCCACAGCGACAGCGCCAGCGACGCCCAGCCGAACAGCCGCAGCGGCAGCCGGTGGCGGCGCGGCAAGGCGCGGTCGAACAGGTCTTCGTAGTGACGGTCCATGCCCAGGCAAAGGGCGGAAAACCCTGCATAGGCCAGGCAGAAGGCGGCAAGCGTCATGGCGTATCACCTCGCGGTTCAAAAGCGGTCCGGTGCACGGCGGCCGGGACGGCAGGCTCGTGGGCAGCGGCGGTTGCTGGGGTGGGGGCAGTGGCGGCGACGGCGGCCTTGACCGCCTCGTTGCGCGCGGCGCGCGGCTTGCCAGCCGTTCCGGCGGGCGCCCTGCGGGCGCGGGCGGCCTTGACCGCCATCCAGGCAAAGAACAGGGCGCTGGCCAGGCACGTCAGGTCAAAGCCCGCCATCACCCAGTCGCCCTGCGGCAAGGAAACGCCCAGGTGCCGGTCGGTGGTCAGCGCATTGACCACGGGCACCAGCGCCAGCGCGGCGGCGGCGATGCCCAGCAGGTCCTGCCATTTGCGCCGCTGGAACAGAAACGCGTAGGCCAGCGACAGACCCCACGCGATGAAGAAGGCGCGCACTTCCCAGACCTGGCGGCCGGGCATGTCGGCGGGCAACAACCGGTTGGCCAGGAACAACGCGGCCACGCCGAACACGACGCCCGCGATGGTGCCGGCGTTCAGGCCATCCACCAGACGCAGCGAAAAGGCCTCACGTGTGTCGCCCGGCCGCGCCTTCTGGCGGCGCTTGGCAATCCACAGCACGAGGCCCGTGGCCACCATGGCCGTGCCGGCCAGGCTGACGATGAAATAGAACCAGCGCAGCAGCGGTTCGGCAAACAAGCCCAGGTGCAGGCCAGTGATGACGCCCGTGGTCACGACCGTGGCGCTGTGATCGTCCTCGGATTCCTGCAGCGCGCCCGTCACGCCGTCAAAGCGCATGAAGGGCGCGAGCAGGCCATACGACACGCCATCGCCCACATTGCGCAGGAGCGTGATGGTGGCGCCCGCATCGCCGGGATTGTTGACAGTCACCCGCCCAAGCCGGCCCTGCCAATGCTGCTGCGCCTGCTCCACCAGCGGCGCGATATCGACCAGCGGCGCCGGCTGATTCAGCGGCGGCGTGATCTTGTTGGCCTTGAAGACCTCGCTCGTGAATTGGCGCGGATTGTCGTAGACGGCCTGGATGCCCGCCGGCATCAGCATCACCATGAACAGCACCAGACCACTGAAGGTGATCATCAGGTGGAACGGCAGGCCCAGCACCGACAGCACGTTGTGGCCGTCCATCCAGGCGCGCTGGCCGCCCTTGCCGGGCCGGAAGGTGAAGAAGTCCGCGAATATCTTCTTGTGCGTGATGATGCCGCTGATGATTGCCACCAGCATGAACATGCCCGCGATGCTGGCCAGCCACCTTCCCCAGGGGAACGCGGTCTCCAGTTCGAAATGGAACCGGTAGAAGAAGTCGCCGCCGCGCGTCTGGCGCGCCGTCACGGGCTCGCCGGTGGCCGCATCCAGCTTGACGCGCACGAAGCCGCGTTCGCCCGGCTTGGGCTTGGGCACCTGGTACAGCAACTGGATAAGGGGCTCGCGGTCCGAGGGCGGCGCAATGAACCAGCGCTTGGCGTCGGGCGCGTGTTCCGCCAGATAGCGCTGCGCCGTGGCGACGGCCTGGACCGCCGGCGCCGGCTGCACCTGGATCTCGGGTTGCATCCAGCGTGTGATCTCGGGCCGGAAGAAGGCCAGCGAGCCGGTCAGGAACATGGCGAACAGCACCCAGCCAAAGATCAGGCCGGCCCACGTGTGCAGCCACGACATGGACTGGCGCAGCCCCTCTTCGCCGGGATGCTTGTGCTTGGCCGCCTTCATGCCGCCACCAGCCGATGCGCCAGGAACAATCCGCCCAGCAACGCGGCGGGGCCCAGGATGCCGGCCCAGGCGCGCCAGGCGTTGCGCGTGGCGAACACCCAGATCACGCCGCAAGCGTAGACCACGAAGGACAGCATCTGCGCCGCGGTCACGGCGTCGGCGCGACCCATGGGTAGCCAGACCGCCAGACAGGCAGCCGCCGCCGAAGCCAGGGCATAGCCGCCCAGGATGGCGGCCGTCGCGCGAGAGAAAACGGCCAATCTGTAGCGCATCATGCCTGCGCCGGCTGCGGGAGCTTTCACGGGAGTTCTAAGTAGTTGCGGGCCCGTGGCGGACCCGGGGAGGGGACGGGGTTTGCGAGCTTATCCGCCTTTCCCTGTATAAGGCCTGAATTATAACGATTCTCGTTAAGACAGGAGCGGCAGTCTCGGACCAAAAGAAAAGGCGGCTCGCCGGGGAGCCGCCTTTCCGACCTGTTTTACCAGCGATACCGCAAGCTTGCCTTGATGGAGCGCTGGTAGCCAAACCAGCACCAGGATTCGCCGGAGCACGACGCGATGTACTCCTTGTCGAACAGGTTCTGCACGTTCAGCGCGACCTGCATGCCCTTGAGCGCGGGGGATGCGCGGCCCAGGTCGTAGTCCAGCATCAGGTCCACCAGCGTGACCTTCGGCACCTTCAGCGTGTTCGCCTCGTTGGCATACGACGAACCGATATAGCGCACGCCGCCGCCAACGCCCAGGCCGGCCAGCGGCCCTTCCTGAAGCTGGTAGCGCGCCCACGCCGACGCCTGCTGCGACGGCAGCGCGGCAGGCGTCTTGCCGGTCAGATCGAAGCCCGCCGCATTCGGATAGGCCTTGGTGTACTCGTTGTTCATGACCGAGTACGCGGCAATCAGCGACAGACCGCGCATCGGCTCGGTCTTGGCTTCGAGTTCGATGCCCTGCGTGCGCAGCTCGCCCGCCTGGATCGAGCAACGGCCGCCGGCCGTGCCGCACACGTGCGTCGGATCCGGATCGGTGGTCGTCATGTTTTCGCGGCGGATGTCGAACGCCGCGAACGTCAGCAGCGTGGCCGAACCCGGCGGCTGGTACTTGATGCCCACTTCGTACTGCTTGCCCTCGATCGGCTTGAATGGCGTGTTGTTCCAGCCCGTGCCCGACTGCGGCTCGAAGGATTCCGAATAGCTGAAATACGGCGCGACACCGTTGTCGAAGTTGTAGATGGCGCCGAACCGGCCAGAGAAGGCTTCCGCGTTCAGCTTCGACGGGGTGACGCGGCCGGAAGCGATTGCGGTCGTTTCACCCACATTGCGCGACCAGTCATAGCGCCCGCCCAGCAGAAACGACAGGCGGTCGATCTTGATCTGGTCCTGGAAGTACACGCCCGTCTGATACTGCGTGGTGGTCGCGTCGCTGGAGAACGCCGGCACGGGAATGTTCTGGAAGTTGTCGGGGTTCTTCACGTACAGCGCGGGCGCGGAGCCAAAGCCCGACAGCGTGTCGGTCTTGACATGCTGGTAGTCGAAGCCCACCAGCACGTTGTGGCCGATCTTGCCCGTGTTGAACCGCGCCTGCAGGTTGTTGTCGATCGTCAGCGCCCCGACATCCACGTCCGTCGCAATGGAGGCGCGCTGATGGTACAGGTAGGTGCGGTCCGTGTACCCATAGAAGTTGGTCATCGCCCCGTAGACGCTGCGGTACTTGGCGTCCGAATGCGTCCAGCGCAAGCTTTGCGACGCCTTGAAGGTGTCGTTGAAGCGATGGTCCAGGATGTAGCCCAGCGAATAGCTCTTGCGATCGCTCTTTTCGAAATTGGCGTCGCCGTCGTAGTAGTTGGCCGGCAGACGGAAGCCGTCCGGCGCGCGCAGCAGCGTGCGCATGGCCGGCACGGCGCCGTACGACCCCATGTCGGGATCGTGCTGGAAGTTGGTCAGGATGGTCAGAGACGTGTCCGCATTGGGCTTGTACGCGAACGCCGGCGACACGAAGTAGCGGCGCTCCTTCGTGTCCTGCACCTGGCCGTCGGACATATAGCCCGAGCCCACCAGGCGATACAGGTACTTGCCCTCTTCGTCGATGGGACCGCCGAAGTCGAAGTTGGCGCGGCGGAAGTCGTAGTTGCCGACCTGCAGCTCCACTTCGCGCAGCGACTCTTCCAGCGGGCGTTTGCTGACCTGGTTCACCACGCCGCCCGGGCCGCCCTGCCCGTACATCACCGACGCCGGCCCCTTCAGCACATCCACGCGTTCAAGGCGGAAGGCATCCACCTGCGGCAGCGCATCTCGGCCGCCGAACACACGCAACCCATCCAGGTACGTGGAGGCCGAGAATCCGCGCACGTTGAACTGATCCAGGCGGGTCGCCGTGGCGCCGCGCGACTCGGTGGCAACGCCCGCCGTGTAGCGCAGCACCTGATTCAGCGTCTGGGCGCCCTGCTCCGTGATCTGCTCGCGCGTGACCACGGACACCGACTGCGGCGTCTCGATCAGCGGGATATCGGTCTTGGTGGCGCTGGCGCTGGCGGTGGCCACGTAGCCGACCGTGGGCGCAAAGGCGCTCTCCGACATGCCCGTCACCGTCACCGGCGCGAGCGTGTGCGTGTCGCCCGTGGAGACCGGCGCGGGCGCCAGCGTCCAGGTGTTGCCCGACTGCGCGCGCGCGAGCAGGCCGCTGCCCGCCAGGATGCGCGAGAAGCCCGCGCCCACCGTATACGAACCGTTCAATCCTTCCGAGCGCCGGCCGCGCACCAGCGCTGGGTCGAACGACAGCACCACCCCGGCGCTTCGCGCAAACTGGGTCAGCGCGTCGGCCAGCGGTCCTGCGGGAATCTGGTAGCTGCGCTGGCCATTGGCGGTGGCCGAAGCGCCTGCCGCGGACGCCGGCTGCGCCCAGGCCGCCGGCGCACCGGCAAACAGCGCCCCAGCGCAGGTCGCGGCCAGCACGGCTTTGCGGCCGGCGGTCATCGGTGCGCGCAGGCGGGGGTGGATTGAAGCGGACACAAACATCTCCCTGTACGGTGGTTTCTTTCTGCTTTCCGTACGGGGATGCAAAACCTGCAATGCGCCGGCAAGAAAATTTGTAACTCAGGCGCCGCTGGGTCCGACCTGAAGCCAATATTGCGTGCGGCGCGTCACCGCGATCGGCAGCGTATGCTCCAGCGCCTTGAGCGCGCGCTCGGCGTCGTCCAGCGGAAACACGCCCGACAACCGCAACGACGCCACCGCGGGGTCAACGCGGATCACGCCCACCCGCTGGCGCGCCAGGTACTCGGCAAAATCGTCCAGCCGCCACTCCTTGGCCACGACCATCCCGTCCACCCATGCCAGGCGATCCGGGTCCGACGCACCGCGCCGCACCTCGCCGTCGCCGGCGTAGACAAGCCGTTCTCCGGCGCTGAGCTGCATCACCACCCCCTGGCGCAGCAGCGCAACGCTGCCTTCGTACACGCCCACGCGCGAACCCTCTGCCGTGCGCCGCAGGTCAAACCGCGCGCGTTCGGCGCGCAGCTCGCCATAACCGGTGTCGACGCGCAGCGCCTGCACGCCGGGGCGCGGCTCGGCCTGCACCAGCAGCTCGCCACGCAAGAGGTCGATGTCGCGCGTGCTTCCGCTGATGTTCACGCGCACCGCGGTATCGCTGTTCAGCGTGACACGCAGCCCGTCCGCCAGCGCCAGCGCACGGCGTTCGCCCACGCCGGTGCTGTAATCGGCGACCAGCCGTTGCCACGGCGCATGGCGGTAACCCGCCCACCCGGTGGCAGCGATGCCCGCGCCGGCCAGCAGGCTGCGCAGCGCGGCGCGCCGGCCGCGCGAGGCGGGCGCATTCAACGCGGTATGCGCCAATGCCGCGGGCACGCGGCGCGCATCGCGGCCGATGTCCTGCAGCCGGTCCCACGCCACGCGATGCGCCGGGTCCTGGGCCAGCCAGGCGTGACAGGACGCGCGCTCGGCCGCATCGTCGATCCCGGATTGCAGCCGCGCCCACCAGGTGATGGCCTCGCGCACGACCGCATCGGAGGGCCGCGCGTCCACGCGCGCTCCGTTCGCTGCGTCAGGCATGGATCGCCGCATAGCACGCGGACATCGCCCGCACCATGTATTGCTGCACCAAGCTCAGCGACACATCGAGGCGCTCGGCAATCTCCGGATACGTCAGGCCGTCCAGCTGCGACAGCAGAAAGGCCGCGCGGGCCTTGGGCGGCAGCCCGTCCAGCAGGCGGTCCAACTGCATCAGCGCCTGCAGTTGCTCGGCCTGCGCTTCGGGCGACGGCGCATAGGGTTCGGGAACGGTGGCCAGATAGGCCAGATACGCATGTTCCAGCGCGGCATGGCGCTGATGATCGACCACCAACCCTTTTGCAATGGTGGTGAGCAGCGCGCGCGCCTCGCTGGCGCGCACCTGCTTGCGACCCTGGATCACCCGGACAAAGACGTCCTGGGCCAGATCTTCCGCGCGGTGTTCGCAGCCCAGCTTACGGCGCAGCCACCCGAACAGCCACGGGCGATGATCGCGATACAGGCCATCGACAGGCGCGACCTGGGCGTCGACGCACGGGGCCGATGAGGAAAGCAAGGTGGAAGACACGGAATGAGACTGCGGCGCTGAACCAAAAGTCCCAAAATCTTAATTGATAATGACTTGCATTAACAATGATTGCGCCCCCCTGCTCACGAAATGAGGACCGGATGAGGCTTTACTACAACGTCACGGTCAGTCGGCGCTCGGATTCCAGGTATTCGCGCGACTGCATTTCCAGAATGCGCGACACCGTCCGGTGGAACTCGTTGGCCAGCGCGCCTTCCGTGTAGATCTCTTCGGGCTCGCACTCGGCCGACATGATGAGCTTGACGCGGTGGTCGTAGAACACGTCGATCAGCCAGGTGAAGCGGCGCGCCTCGGACGCCTGGCGCGGGCCCATGCGCGGCACGCCCGACAGGATCACGGCATGGAAGCGGTTGGCCAGCTCCAGGTAGTCGTTCTGCGAGCGCGGACCGCCGCACAGCGTGGCAAAGTCGAACCACACCACCGACCCGCCCAGCGCCAGCGCGCGGATCTCGCGATGCTCGATGTGCAGCACCGGGTCCTGCGGCGGCGTATCCGCCAGCGCATCGAAGGCCGACTGCAGCGCCTTCTGGGCGTTGTCGTCCAGCGGCGTGTGATAGCTCTGCACCTGTTCCAGCGAGCGGCGGCGATAGTCGATGCCCGCGTCCACGTTCATCACGTCCATGCGCGACTGGATCAGCGCGATGGCGGGCAGCACGCGATCGCGGTGCAGGCCGTCCGTGTACAGCGTGGACGGTTCGTAGTTGGACGTCATCACGAATGACGTGCCGTATTCGAACAGCTTGAGCAGCAGGCGATGAAGAATCATCGCGTCCGCCACGTCGGACACGTGGAATTCGTCAAAGCAGATCAGCCGGTAACGCTTGGCCACGCGCTTGGCGACCTCGTCCAGCGGATCCTGCATGCCCTTCACTTCCTCCAGTTCGCGGTGCACGCCGCGCATGAACTCGTGAAAGTGCAGGCGCGTCTTGCGCACGACGGGCACGGTGGCATAGAAGGCATCCATCAGGAAGCTCTTGCCGCGGCCCACGCCGCCCCAGAGGTACACGCCGCGCGGCACGTCGGGACGGTTCAGCAGCTTTTTCAGCGCGTTCGAGCGCATCGACTTGAACTTGACCCATTCGTCGTAATAGCGCTGCAAGCGGTCGATCGCCTTCTTCTGCGCGTCGTCGGGCTTGTAGCCGCGTTCGGCCAATGCGTGTTCGTAGTAGTCGCTGACGTTCATAGGGGAACCGGATCAGGCTGAAGGGAATAAAGAAAAGGGCGGGTCCTGGAACCCGCCCCCGGTCTTGCAGAAGTCAGACGCGGCTTAGAAGTTCAGCGCACGCTTGTCCACGGCCAGAGCGGCTTCCTTCACGGCTTCCGACAGGGTCGGGTGCGCGTGGCAGATGCGGGCGATGTCTTCGGCGGCGCCGCGGAATTCCATGATCGTCACGGCTTCCGAGATCAGTTCCGAGGCCATCGGGCCCACGATGTGCACGCCCAGGACTTCGTCGGTCTTGGCGTCGGCAATCACCTTGGCAAAGCCGGTGGTGTCACCCAGCGCACGGGCGCGGCCGTTGGCCAGGAACGGGAAGCTGCCGGCCTTGTACTCGCGGCCTTCGGCCTTGAGCTGCTGCTCGGTCTTGCCGACCCAGGCGATTTCCGGCGAGGTGTAGATGACCCACGGCACGGTGTCGAAGTTGACGTGGCCGTGCTGGCCGGCGATGCGCTCGGCCACCGCCACGCCTTCTTCTTCAGCCTTGTGCGCCAGCATCGGGCCGCGCACGACGTCGCCCACTGCCCAGACGTTCGGCAGGTTGGTCTTGCAGTCGCCGTCGACGGCCACAAAGCCGCGCTCGTCCAGCTTCAGGCCCACGGCGTCGGCGTTCAGGCCGCCGGTGTAGGGCACGCGGCCGATCGAGACGATCAGCTTGTCCACGACCAGCTTCTGCTCGGCGCCCTTGGCGTCGACGTAAGGCACGGTCACCGACTTGGCGGTCGCCTTGATCTCACCGATCTTGACGCCCATCTGGATATTCAGGCCTTGCTTGGTGAAAGCCTTGAGGGCTTCCTTGGCCACTTGCCCATCGGCGGCAGCCAGGAATTCCGGCATCGCTTCCAGAATCGTGACTTCCGAACCCAGGCGGCGCCACACGCTGCCCATTTCCAGGCCGATCACGCCGGCGCCGATGACGCCCAGCGTCTTCGGAACGGCGCCGATGTTCAGTGCGCCGTCGTTGGACAGCACGACCTTTTCGTCGAACGGCAGGCCGGGCAGTTCACGCGCCGACGAGCCGGTGGCGACCACGACGTGTTTGGCAACCAGGTCTTCCTCGGCGGTGCCGGTGACCTTGATGGCCCAGCCGCCTTCCACTTGGCCGCTGAACGCGCCCTTGCCGTGGAAGAACGTGACCTTGTTCTTCTTGAACAGGTACAGGATGCCGTCGTTGTTCTGCTTGACCACCGTGTTCTTGCGGCCGATCAGCGTGTCGAGCTTCAGGCTGACGCCCTTGACTTCGATGCCGTGCTCGGCGAAGTGGTGGTTGGCTTGTTCAAAGTGTTCGGACGATTGCAGCAGCGCCTTGGACGGAATGCAGCCGACGTTGGTGCAGGTGCCGCCGGGAGCCGGGCCGCCTTGGCCATTCTGCCAAGCGTCGATGCAAGCGACCGACATGCCGAGTTGCGCGGCGCGGATGGCGGCGATGTAGCCGCCGGGGCCTGCGCCAATCACGACGACGTCAAATTGTTTGGACATAGTGTTCTCGCGAATGAATGAGGGGGTGGAGCACGCCCCGACCAGCGCGGTCAGGCTGCGGGCCGGCGGGGAGCCGGCCCGGGGGGGCCGCGCGACCATCGGGTCGGGCGCGGCGCCGGCCAGGGGCGTCGAGATTACAGGTCCAGCAACAGGCGCTGCGGATCTTCCAGGGCGTCCTTCATGGCGACCAGGCCCAGCACGGCTTCGCGGCCGTCGATGATGCGGTGGTCGTAGGACAGAGCCAGGTAGTTCATCGGGCGGATGACGATCTGGCCGTTTTCGACGACGGCGCGATCCTTGGTGGCGTGCACGCCCAGGATGGCCGATTGCGGCGGGTTGATGATCGGGGTCGACAGCATCGAGCCGAATACGCCACCGTTGGAGATCGAGAACGTGCCACCGGTCATTTCTTCAATGCCCAGCTTGCCGTCAGCGGCGCGGCGGCCGAAGTCGGCGATGGTCTTCTCGATGTCGGCGATGGACAGCTGGTCAGCGTTGCGCAGGATCGGCACCACCAGGCCACGCGGGCTGCCGACAGCGATACCGATGTCGAAGTAGCCGTGATAGATGATGTCCTTGCCGTCGATCGAGGCGTTGATCAGCGGGTACTTCTTCAGCGCGGCAACGGCGGCCTTGACGAAGAACGACATGAAGCCCAGCTTGATGCCGTGTTCCTTTTCGAACTTGTCCTTGTACTTGGCGCGCAGGTCGATGACGGCCTGCATGTTGACTTCGTTGAACGTCGTCAGGATGGCGTTTTCTTGCTGCGATTGCAGCAGGCGCTCGGCGATGCGGGCGCGCAGGCGGCTCATCGGCACGCGCTGTTCCGGACGGCCATCCAGCGACAGCGTGGTCGGGGCGGGCGCGGCGGCAGCCTTGGCCGGTGCGGCCTTGGCGGGTGCGCTGGCGGCCAGGGCGTCGCCCTTGGTCACGCGGCCGTCACGGCCCGAGCCAGCCACGGAAGCGGCGTCAACGCCCTTCTCGGCCAGGATCTTCGAGGCGGCGGGCGACGCGACGCCAGCAGCGGCCGTCGATGCCGGTGCGGCAGCGGCGGGGGCGGCGGCGGCTTGCTCAGCGGCCTTGGGGGCTTCGGCGGGCGCGGTGGCAGCGGCACCGGCCTTGGCGGCGGTGTCGATGCGAGCCAGCACTTCGCCGGAGGTCACGGTGCTGCCATCGCCCTTGACGATTTCGGCCAGCACGCCCGAGGCGGGGGCCGGCACTTCCAGCACGACCTTGTCGGTTTCGACTTCGATCAGGATTTCGTCGGCTTCAACGGCAGCGCCCGGCTGCTTCTTCCAGGTCAGCAGGGTCGCTTCGGAAACGGATTCGGAAAGTTGGGGAACGACGACGTCGGTAATAGCCATTTTGTTTATTCCGTAGAGAGTGTGTTCTTGTCACGCGGCGCGGCAAGGTTCGAAACGGGGTTCCGGAACACTTGCCGCCCGCGGCGCGTGCATCAAGTAAAGGTTACTTCGTCAACATGACCTTGAACTTGGGCGCGAAGGCCGTCTCGATCAGAGCCTTCTGCTGTTCCTGGTGCTTGGCCAGGTAGCCCACGGCCGGCGATGCCGACGCGGCACGGCCTGCGTAGCCAAGCTTCTGGCCTTCGACCATGTTCTCGTACACGTGATGCTGAACGTAGAACCAGGCGCCTTGGTTCTGGGGTTCGTCCTGCACCCAGATCACTTCGGTAGCCTTCGGGTACTTGCGCAGTTCGGCTTCGAACGACTTGTGCGCAAACGGATAGAGCTGTTCGACACGGACGATGGCGACGTTGTCGGCGCCACGCTCGCGGCGGGCGTTGACCAGGTCGTAGTAGACCTTGCCCGAGCAAGCCAGCACGCGCTTGACCTTGCTGGCGTCGATGGCCTCGTCGACCTCGCCGATGACCGGGCGGAAGCTGCCGCCGGCCAGATCAGTCAGGGGCGAACCGGCGTCCTTGTTACGCAGCAGCGACTTCGGCGTGAACAGCACCAGCGGCTTGCGGAACGGGCGGATCATCTGGCGGCGCAGAACGTGGAAGATCTGCGAAGCCGAGGTCGGCTGAACCACTTGCATGTTGTTGTCGGCGCACAGCTGCAGGAAGCGCTCGATGCGGCCCGACGAGTGCTCGGGACCCTGGCCTTCGTAGCCGTGCGGCAGCATCAGGGTCAGGCCCGACTGGCGGCCCCACTTGGCTTCGCCGGAGCTGATGAACTGGTCGATCACGACCTGAGCGCCGTTGACGAAGTCGCCGAACTGGCCTTCCCAGATGGTCAGCGTGTTGGGCTCGGCGCTGGAGTAGCCGTATTCAAACGCCAGCACTGCCTCTTCGGACAGCACGGAGTCGATCACGGTGAACGGCGCCTGGCCTTCCGACACGTTCTGCAGCGGAATGAAGGTGCCGTCGTTCCAGCGTTCGCGGTTCTGGTCGTGCAGCACGGCGTGGCGGTGCGTGAACGTGCCACGGCCCGAATCCTGGCCGGTGATGCGGATGGCGTAGCCCGAGGACACCAGGGTCGCGAAGGCGAGGTGTTCGCCCATGCCCCAGTCCAGGTTCATTTCGCCCTTGGCCATGGTGCGGCGGTCGTTCAGCAGCTTGGCGACCAGCGGGTGCACCGTGAAGCCTTCCGGCACGGTGGTGATGCGTTCGCCGATTCGCTTCAGTTCAGCCAGCGGCACGGCGGTGTCGGCCTGGTCGGTCCACTTGGCGCCCAGGAACGGCGACCAGTCGATGGCGTACTTGCTCTTGTAGTCGGTCAGCACCGGTTCGATGGTGCGCTGGCCGTCTTCCATGAGCTGACGGTAGTCCTTGACCAGCTGATCGGCTTCGCCGTCGGCCAGCACGCCTTGCGTGGTCAGCTTGTCGGCGTACAGCTTGCGCGTGCCGGGGTGATGGCCAATGCGCTTGTACATCAGGGGCTGCGTCAGCGACGGGGTATCTTGCTCGTTGTGGCCCAGCTTGCGGAAGCAGACGATGTCCACAACGATGTCGTGACGGAATTGCAGGCGGTAGTCCAGGGCCAGCTTGGTGACGAACACCACGGCTTCGGGGTCGTCGCCGTTGACGTGGAACACCGGGGCTTCGATCATCTTGACCACGTCGGTGCAATACAGCGTCGAACGCGAGTCACGCGGGTCGGACGTGGTGAAACCGATCTGGTTGTTGATGACGATGTGCAGCGTGCCGCCCGTGCCGTAGCCGCGGGTCTGGGCCAGGTTCAGGGTTTCCATCACGACGCCCTGGCCGGCAAAGGCCGCGTCGCCGTGCACCAGCACCGGCAGCACTTGCTTGCCTTCGCCATCGCCACGGCGTTCCTGGCGGGCGCGGACGCTGCCTTCGACGACGGGGTTGACGATTTCAAGGTGCGAGGGGTTGAACGCCAGCGACAGGTGGACGGGGCCGCCGCGCGTGGACAGGTCGCTCGAGAAGCCGTTGTGGTACTTCACGTCGCCGTCGGTCAGGCCTTCGGCGTGCTTGCCTTCGAACTCGGCGAACAGGTCGCCGGGCATCTTGCCCATGATGTTCACGAGCAGGTTCAGGCGGCCGCGGTGGGCCATGCCGACCACGATTTCCTGAACGCCGTTTTCACCGGCGTGGTTGACCACTTCGTCCATCGAGGCGATGAAGCTTTCGCCGCCTTCCAGCGAGAAGCGCTTCTGGCCGACGTACTTGGTGTGCAGGAAGCGTTCCAGACCTTCGGACTCGGTGAGCTGCTGAAGGATGTGGCGCTTTTCTTCCGGCGAATACGTGGGCGCGCCCAGCGTGGTTTCCAGGCGTTCCTGGATCCAGCGCTTGGCGGCGGGGTCGGAGATGTGCGTGAATTCTGCACCGATGCTGCGGCAGTACGTGTCGCGCAGTGCCTTCAGGATGTCGCGCAGCGTCATCGTGCTGGCGGTCGTGAAGTAGGTGTTGGTGGCCGAGTAGGTCTGGTCCAGATCGGCTTCGGTCAGGCCGTAGAAGGCGGGATCGAGTTCCGGAATCGGCGGACGTTCCTGGCGCTTGAGCGGGTCCAGATCGGCCCAGCGCGAGCCCAGCGAGCGGTAGGCGGCAATCAGCGATTGCACCGAGACCTGCTTGCTGGCGACGCTCAGGTCGGGTTCGGCGGAGCGTTGCACGAAGGCATTGGCCTTGGCGCGCTGGGCGAACGATTCGACGATGGGAGCGTGGGCCTGGTCACGAGTGGATTCCTGGCCGTCGGTAGCGGGAGCGTGCTGCAACTGGTCGAAGTATTCGCGCCAATTGTCAGGAACCGAACCGGGATTGTCGAGGTAGGCTTCGTAAAGCTCCTCAACATACGGGGCATTACCCCCAAAGAGATAAGACGTGGATAGAGATTCTATTTCCGAAGACATATCGCTTCACCTATACGAGTGCTTCACTCGAGACGATGCAGGAAAACCTTCCGCGACACGGGCTTCCCGTTAAGCGGATAGCAGGGGCAGAAGGCGCGTACAAGCCTTGAAAGCCTATGGTCGAGAAGTATAACCCTTTGAGTTTACGGGCGTCTTCCTGCGTTTCTGTGACGCAAAAGGCCTTTCGGAATGCTGTCATGCGGCAACGGAATGTCCGTCCAACCCCTTCAAATTCGCCGTCTACGCGCCTCCAAAATCCGTCAATCCAAAATGCGGCAGCGCGTCATTTCAAATAGCGGAAAAGATGAGTGTTGCGTTTACGCCTCGTCAAACCGGTAGCGCGGTGGTCGACATGATCTCTTTGAGTACGAAAAAAGTACGAATCTGGCGCACGCCGGGCAGCTTGATGATCTCGCCCGCATGCAGCTTGTTGAAGCGTTCCAGATCCCGGATACGCAACATCAGGAAATAGTCGAACTCCCCCGCCACCAGGTGGCATTCCAGGCAGCCGCTGATGCCCTTGGCCGCTTCCTCGAAGTCGGTGAACGAATCGGGCGTCGAGCGATCCAGCACCACCCCCACGATGACCAGTGTGGCCATGTCCACGTCGGCGGGTTCCAGCAGCGCGACCGTCTTGCGGATGACGCCTTCGCTCTTTAGCCGTTCAACGCGCCGCAGGCAGGCGGCGGGGCTGAGGTGCACGCGTGCGCTCAAGTCCAGATTGGTGATCTGCGCGTCGTCCTGAAGAATGCGCAGGATCTGGCGGTCGATGCGGTCCAGCGTGAAAACAGCGGTCATTGATAACGTCCCTGAAAATTAAATTTCGCCGGCGTTTTTATTTTGGAAATATTAAATCCATTAATCGAGATTAATGAACTTCTGATTTGGTGGATTGAAAAAATACGCAATTGACCGCTCAACCCCATGATTTCTATGATTTTTGCGAACCCTGCCGAGAAGCGCGGGGCCGCCAGGATCACCAGGAGCCACCATGGATCTGCAACGTTTTCCCCGTCATCGCCTGACCTTCGGCGATACCCCGATCGAAAAGCTGGACCGGCTTTCGCAGCATCTCGGCGGCAAGGTCGAGATCTACGCCAAGCGCGAGGACTGCAACAGCGGCCTCGCCTTCGGCGGCAACAAGCTGCGCAAGCTCGAATACCTGATTCCGCAGGCGCTGGAACAGGGTTGCGACACGCTCGTCACCATCGGCGGCATCCAGTCCAACCACACGCGCATGGTCGCCGCGGTCGCCGCCAAACTGGGATTGGCCTGCGTGCTGGTTCAGGAGAACTGGGTGGACTATTCCGATGCCGTCTACGACCGCGTCGGCAACATCATGATGAGCCGCCTCATGGGCGCGGACGTGCGCCTGGTCGATCAGGGCTTTGACATCGGCTTTCGCCGCAGCTGGGAAGAGGCGCTGGAAGAGGTGAAACGCCGCGGCGGCAAACCCTACGCCATTCCGGCCGGCGCATCCGATCACGAGCTGGGCGGCCTGGGCTACGTGGGCTTTGCCGAAGAGGTGCGCCGCCAGGAAGCCGAACTGGGATTCAAGTTCGACTACATCGTCGTCTGCGCGGTCACCGGCAGCACGCAGGCCGGCATGGTGGTGGGCTTTGCCGCCGACGGCCGCGCCGACCGCGTCATCGGCATCGACGCATCCGCCACGCCGGACCAGACGCGCGCGCAGGTCCTGCGCATCGCGCGGCGCACCGCCGACCTCGTCGGACTGAAAAAGCCGATCGAAGACACGGACGTGGTGCTGGACACGCGCTACGCCTATCCCGCGTATGGCCTGCCCTCAGCCGAAACCAACGACGCCATCCGCACGTGCGCCCGGCTGGAAGGCATGATGACCGACCCCGTGTACGAAGGAAAATCCATGCAGGGGATGATGGACATCATCCGCAAAGGCGAGATTCCCGCCGGCTCGAAGGTCCTGTATGCGCACCTGGGAGGGGTGCCGGCGATCAACGCCTACAGCTTTCTGTACCGCAACGGATAGCGGCGGGTTCGGGGTCACGGGGTGGCCTTGCGGGGACTTGCGGTGATGTTGTCGCCCGGGCCGGCCGCCATGGGAAACCCATGGTGGCGCGCCGCCCCCGCCACGATCAGCGTCGCCGCCAGCAACACCAACAGGGCCGGCGCAAACGCGGCGACGCCCACGCCTTCGAGCAGGATGCCGCCGATGACGCCGCCGCCCGCGATCGCCAGGTTCCAGGCCGTGACCAGCATCGACTGCGCCACATCGGCCGACTCGCCCGCGGTCTTGGCCAGCGCGGTCTGGAACAGCGTCGGCGCGCCGCCAAACGCCAATCCCCAAGCCGCCACCGCCGTGATCACGACGACGGAATTCTTGCCGCTGATGCCCAGGGCCAGCGCGGACAACGCGAACAGCGCCGTGCTGGCCAGCGTCATGGCGCGCAGATGGCTGTCGATCAGGACGCCGATGACCCAGAGGCCGATCAACGACGACAGGCCGAACACCAGCAGCATCATGTCCGTGCGATCGTCCATGCCGCGCGCCGCCAGGAAGGGCGCAATGTAGGTATAGAGAATGTTGTGCGCCAGGACGAACGCGAACACCACGAACAGCACCGCGCGCACGCCGGGCAGGGTGAAGACGCGGCGCAGCGGCGCGCGCTTGCCCGTGGCCTGCCCCGCGAAGTCCGGCACCTGGATGCGCACCCACACCATCAGCATCAGCGCAAGCGCGCTCATGATGCCGAAACACCAGCGCCATCCCACCAGATTGCCCAGGAAGGTCCCCGCCGGCACGCCAAGCGACAACGCCAAAGGCGTGCCCACCATGGCGATGGCGATGGCGCGCCCCTTCTGGCGCTCCGGCACCATGCGCGCGGCATACCCCGCGGCCAGCGCCCACAGCAGCCCGGCGGACACGCCAGCAACAAAGCGTGCCGCCATCGTCAGCACGTAGCTGGCGGACACCGTGGTGATGGTGTTGGCGATGACAAAGCCAGCAATCGCGGCCAGCAGCAACGGGCGCCGGCGCACGCCTTGCGTCGCGGCGGTCAAGGGTATCGCGGCCACCAGCGAACCGATCGCGTAGATCGTCACCCACTGTCCGGCCATCGCTTCGGAAATATCCAGTCCCGCGCTGATCTGCGGCAACAGGCCGGCTGGCAGGGCTTCCGTCAGAATCGTGACGAAACCGGCCAGCGCCAGGGCCAGCAGTGCTGCAATGGGAAGACGCGCCTCGTGCGCGCCGGGACCGGGGGCCACCGCCTGAAAACCTGCCATGTTCTGCCTTTTGTCCGGCCGGCGGTGGGCGGATTGGCCCAACGCCGGCGCGTGTTGTGTGAAGGCAGCCATGTTGGCGGCTGGCGCGGTTCAGGACAATAATGCCGACGTTCAAAACATATCGGACAAATTGTCCTGAATCGCATCATGGTCGAATCGCTCAGCGCCATTGCAGCCTTTGTGCAGGCCGCGGAATTGCGCAGTTATTCCGACGCCGCCCGCCATCTGGGCGTGTCGGCGTCGGCCGTGGGCAAAAGCGTCTGCCGGCTGGAAACGCGCCTGGGCGTGCGCCTGCTCCATCGCAGCACGCGCAGCATCACCTTAACGGCCGAGGGCGCCGTTTTCCTGGAACGCTGCCGCCGAATCCTGTGCGAGCTCGAGTCCGCCGAACTGGAACTTTCCGAAACCCGCCAGGCGCCGCAAGGCAGATTGCGCATCAGCCTTCCGCTGGTCGGCATGCTGGTCATGCCGGCATTGACGGCCTTCATGCACCGCTACCCGGCCATCGAACTGGACGTGGATTTCTCGGATCGTCTGGTGGACGTCATCAACGAAGGATTCGACGTCGTGATGCGCACTGGCGAACCGACGGACTCGCGGCTGGTGTCGCGTCCCGTTGGCAACTATCGCCTGCTGCTCGTCGCGGCGCCGGGTTATCTGGCCAGCCGCGGCACGCCGCGCAGTCCGGCGGACCTGCAGCATCACGCCTGCCTGCAGCACCGATTTCCCAGCACCGGAAAACTCGAACCGTGGCCGTTGACGCGCGACGCCGGGTCGCCCGAGTGGACACTGCCCGTGTCGATGGTGTGCAACACGTCCGCGGCCCTGCTGGATGTGGCAGTGGCGGGCCTGGGCATCGCGTGCCTGCCCGATTTTCTCGTGCGGCCCGCCCTGCAGCGCGGCGACCTGGTTTCGATGCTGGACGGCCATGTCGAACACCAGGGCACGTTCCGGCTGCTATGGGCGTCCAGCAAGCATCTGGCGCCCAAGCTCCGGGTATTCATCGACTTCATGGGCGCGAAGTTGTTCAAGGATGCCGACGCCGCGACGGCGTGACATACGCGGCGTCGGGGCATTCGCCGATGGCCGTGGGCTGGTATTTGATGTACATACTTTGTATACATGATCAGACCTGCGTCAGCACGTGGCCGATCATTCCTCCTTCCTGCGACCGCCGATGCCCGTCTACGACTCCACGCTTCCCTACCCCCGCGACCTCGTCGGCTACGGGCGCAATCCGCCCCACGCGCAATGGCCGGGTAACGCGCGGATTGCCGTGCAGTTCGTGCTCAATTACGAAGAGGGCGGCGAGAACGGCGTGCTGCATGGCGATGCCGGCTCCGAGCAGTTCCTGTCCGAGATGTTCAACCCGGCCAGCTATCCAGACCGGCATCTCAGCATGGAGAGCATCTATGAATACGGGTCGCGGGCGGGCGTGTGGCGCATCCTGCGCGAATTCGAGAAGCGGCAACTGCCGCTGACGGTGTTCGGCGTCGGCATGGCCCTGCAACGCCATCCCGATCTGACGGCTGCCTTCGTGGAACTGGGCCATGAGATCGCCTGCCACGGCTGGCGCTGGATCCACTACCAGGACGTGGACGAAGCCACCGAACGCGAGCACATGCGGCTGGCCATCGACGCCATCACGACGCTGACCGGCGCGCGGCCACTGGGCTGGTACACCGGTCGCGACAGCCCGCGCACGCGCCGGCTGGTCGCCGACGACGGCGGATTCGAATACGACAGCGATTACTACGGCGACGACCTGCCCTTCTGGATGCGGGTGCGCAAGACCGATGGCTCGACCGCGCCGCAGCTCATCGTGCCCTACACGCTGGACTGCAACGACATGCGCTTCGCGCTGCCGCAGGGCTACTCGCACGCCGAGCCCTACTTCCAGTACATGAAGGACAGCTTCGACGCGCTCTACGCCGAAGGCGACGAGGCGCCCAAGATGCTCAGCATCGGCATGCACTGCCGTCTGCTCGGCCGCCCCGGACGCATCGTCGCCCTGCAACGCTTTCTGGATCACATCGCGCGCCACGACCGCGTCTGGGTCTGCCGCCGGCTGGACATCGCGCGCCACTGGAAAGCCACGCACCCCTACACCTCCGACCGTTGAACAGGACGACCATGGCTAACAATCTGAACGATCCGAACGTCGAGCCGCGCCCGCAGGAGCGCTTCGGCGAACCCGGAATGGGCAAGGACATCTGGGACTGGCACGAGGAGCTCAGCGTCTATAGCGATCCCGGCTATGCCGAAAAAGGCCTGCTCACGGTCACCTACCTGACCGACGCGCACCGCGCCTGCGCCGCGCGCATCTCCCAATGGATGCAGGACTGCGGCTTTGACGAGGTCGGCATCGACGCCGTCGGCAACGTGGTCGGGCGTTACCGCGCTGCCCAGGCCGGCGCGCCGGTCCTGATGACGGGCAGCCATTTCGACACCGTACGCAACGCCGGCAAGTACGACGGCCGGCTCGGCATCTTCGTGCCCATGGCCTGCGTGCGCGCGCTGCACCGCCAGAACCGGCGGCTGCCCTTCGACGTGGAGGTGATCGCCTTCGCCGAAGAAGAAGGCCAGCGTTACCGCGCGACGTTCCTGGGATCGGGCGCTCTGATCGGCGATTTCAAGCCCGAATGGCTGGACCAGAAGGACGCCGACGGCATCACCATGCGCGACGCCATGCTGCACGCGGGCCTGGACATCAACGGCATTGCCGGCCTGCGGCGCGATCCGGCGCGCTACCTGGGCTTTGTCGAGGTCCACATCGAACAAGGCCCCGTGCTGTACGAAATGGGGCTGCCGCTCGGCGTCGTCACCTCGATCAACGGCTGCGTGCGCCATCAGGTGCAGATTCTGGGTCAGGCCAGCCATGCGGGCACCACGCCCATGGACCGCCGGCGCGACGCCGCCGTGGCCGCCGCCGAACTGACGCTCTTTGTCGAACGGCGCGCCGCCCGCGATGGCGACTCGGTCGGCACGGTGGGCATGTTCGAGGTGCCCAGCGGGTCGATCAACGTCGTGCCGGGCGAGTGCCGATTCAGCCTGGACCTGCGCGCCCCCAGCGATGCGCAGCGCGACGCGCTGGTCGACGACGTGCTGGCCGAGTTGGCCGCCATCTGCAAGCGGCGCGGCCTGCGCTACACGCTGGAAGAAACCATGCGTGCCGCCGCCGCGCCCAGCGATCCGCGCTGGCAGCAGCGCTGGGAACACGCGGTCGGCGCGCTGGGCTTGACCGTGCACCGCATGCCCAGCGGCGCGGGCCACGATGCCATGAAGCTGCACGAGATCATGCCGCAAGCGATGCTGTTCGTGCGCGGCCAGAACAACGGCATCAGCCACAACCCCAGCGAATCCACCACCAGCGACGACATCGAACTTGCCGCGCAGGCCATGCTGGGCCTGCTCGATGCGCTGGCCAACGAAACCTCGACATAACGCCATGACCGATTACGCTCGACTCGACGCCTGGGTGGACGCCCATTTCGACGAAGAAGTCCGCTTCCTGCAGGCACTGGTGCGCGTGCCCACCGACACGCCGCCCGGCAACAACGCGCCGCACGCCGTGCGCACCGCGGAACTGCTGCAGGGCTTTGGCCTTGAAGCCGAAGCGCATCCCGTGCCTGCGCAGGCCGTGCAGGACTACGGCATGCAGTCCATCACCAACCTCATCGTGCGGCGCGAATACGGCGGCGACGGCCCGCGCATCGCGCTCAATGCCCACGGCGACGTGGTGCCGCCCGGCGACGGCTGGACGCACGATCCTTATGGCGCCGAGATCGACAACGGCAGCCTGTATGGCCGCGCCGCAGCGGTCAGCAAGAGCGACTTCGCCAGCTTCACGTTCGCCGTGCGGGCGCTGGAAGCCATCGCCAAGCCGACCCGCGGCGCGGTGGAATTGCACTTCACCTATGACGAGGAATTCGGCGGCCTGCTGGGCCCCGGCTGGCTGCTGGCGCAGGGGCTTACGCGCCCCGACCTGCTGATCGCGGCCGGCTTCAGCTATGAAGTCGTCACCGCGCACAACGGCTGCCTGCAGATGGAGGTGACGGTGCACGGCAAGATGGCCCACGCCGCCATTCCCAGCAGCGGCGTCGACGCCCTGCAAGGCGCCGTCGCACTGTTGAATGCGTTGTATGCGCAGAATGCGGAGTACCGCAAGATCACGTCGCAAGTCCCGGGCATTTCGCATCCGTACCTGAATGTGGGGCGGATCGAAGGGGGCACCAATACGAACGTGGTGCCCGGCAAGGTCAGTTTCAAACTGGACCGCCGCATGATCCCCGAAGAAAACGCCACCGAGGTCGAGGCCGACATCCGGCGCATCATCGAGGAAACCGCGGCGTCATGTCCCGGCATCCGCGTGGACATCAAGCGGCTGCTGCTGGCCAATTCGATGCGCCCGCTGCCCGGCGCGCAGCCGTTGGTGCAGGCCATCCAGCAACATGGCGAGGCCGTGTTCGGCGAACCCATCCCCGCGATGGGCACGCCGCTGTACACCGACGTGCGCCTGTACGCCGAAGCCGGCATCCCCGGCGTGATCTACGGCGCGGGTCCCCGCACGGTGCTGGAATCGCACGCAAAGCGCAACGACGAACGCATCAATCTGGAAGACCTGCGCCGCGCAACGAAAGTGATCGCGCGTACGCTGGCGGATTTGCTGCAACGGGGCGTGGGTGTCTGACACCAAAAGAACCGGTGTCTGACACCCCTGGCGCATCCCGGCGCATTGCAGACCGTCTCACGCGGGTGTCAGACACCTGACGGCACATCTGCAACACCGGTGTCTGACACCCCTGGCACACCCCGACGCATTGCAGACCGTCTCACGCGGGTGTCAGACACCTGACGGCACATCTGCAACACCGGTGTCTGACACCCCTGGCACACCCCGGCGCATTGCAGACCGTCTCACGCGGGTATCAGACACCTGACGGCACATCTGCAACACCGGTGTCTGACACCCCTGGCGCATCCCGGCGCATTGCAGACCGTCTCACGCGGGTGTCAGACACCTGACGGTGCATCGCTGGTGTCCGCTCCGCGGATTTACGCCAGCCGCATCACCCGCCGCCAGAACAGCACCGCCACCATGACAAACACGGCCAGCCCCAGGTAGGACGCCATGCCGGCGAAGTCTTCGCCAACAATCGCCAGTGGCGCCTCGGACCCCGCGGCCCCGATGATCGCGGCCATCAGCACGCCCACCAGGCTCTCGCCCACGATCAGCCCGGAGGCGAGCAGCACGCCGCGGCGGTTGGCCGCTTCGGCATAGCTGTCGTAGGGCTGGCCGGCGGCGGCAGCGCGGCGGCGCAGTGCGCCTTCCAGCAGCCACGCCAGCAGCGCGCCCGCCACGATGGGCGCGGCCACGGTCGGCGGCAGGTAGATGCCGATGCCCACCGCCAGCACGGGAATGCGCGCGACCTTGCACGTGCGCTTCAGGATTTCATCCACCGCGATCAGCGCCACCCCGACGGCCATGCCGATCAGGATCATGGTCCAGTTGAGCTGATGCGTGAAGATGCCGCGCGTGATCGCCAGCATCAGCGTGGCCTGCGGCGCGGACAGCGCCTGAGACGGGTCCATGCCCTCACGCGGCATTGCGTCCGCGAAACCATACGCGTTGTACAGCAGCTCCAGCACCGGCGAGATCACCGCCGCGCCGACCACGCAGCCGATCAGCAGCGCGACCTGCTGGCGCCACGGCGTCGCGCCCACCAGCCAGCCGGTCTTCAGGTCCTGCAGGTTGTCGTTCGAAATGGACGCCACCGCCACCACAGCCGACGTGCTGAAGATCGCCAGCGCGATCGCCATCTGCACGCCGTTCTCCAGCGCCATCAGGTCGCCACCCACGCCCAGCATCAGCACCGACACCAGCACGATGGCGACGATGCCCACGCCGGAGATCGGGCTGGTCGACGAACCCACCAGGCCGGCCATGTAGCCGCAGGCCGCAGCCACCAAGAAGCCGAACACAAACGCGAACAGCACCGCGTAGGCCACCAGCTTCCAGATGGCGCCCGACGACAGCGGCGTGCCGGACAGGAACACCTGGAACGTGAAGACCAGGATCGCCACCAGCACCAGCGTCACCGCAGAGATCCAGCCGGCCGACAGGTCGCGCTCGGTGCGCGGCGCGGTACCGGCGCGGGCAGCGCCTTCCTTGGTCAATGCCGAAAACGACGCCTTCACGCCACGCGCCATCGGCACGAACAGCGTCGCCAGCGTCCAGATCGCGCCCACGGCGATCACGCCCGCGCCGATAAAGCGCACCTGCGAGGACCACAGACCGGTGGCGTACGACGCCAGCGTTGCGCCCGCGGGCATGTCGCCCATGGCGGTCAGGATGGGCACCGCGATGCCCCACGCGATCACCAACCCCGTCAACATCGCCAGCCCGGCGACGATACCGATCAGGTAGCCGGCGCCCAGCAGGGCCAGTGAAAAACCCATCGGCAGCCGGAACACCGCGCCGCCCAAAGCAAACCAGCCGCTGACGCTGTCGCCCAGGACCCGCAGGCCGTTGGCGGCGAAGCTGACCACGGCCGCCGCGACACCGCCCGCGACGATGTCGCCCATGCCGGTGGCGGCGGGTTTGGCCGAGGCGCCCGCGGCGTGCTGCGGCGCGTCCTGCGCGCGCTCGGCGCTGCCGACGCGCAGAATCTCCGCCGCCGCCACGCCTTCCGGATACGGCAGATTGCTTTGCACCACCATCACGTGCCGCAGCGGAATCGTGAACATCACGCCCAGCATGCCGCCGGCCGCGCAGATCCCCAGCGTCTGCCAGAACGGAAAGCCCTGCCAGTGGCCCATCATGACCAGCGCCGGCAGGATGAAGATAATGGCCGACAGCGTGCCGGCCGCCGAGGCCTGCGTCTGCACCATGTTGTTTTCAAGGATGTTGGCGTCCTTGAACATGCGAAGGACGGACATCGAGATCACCGCCGCCGGGATGGCGGAGGAAAACGTCAGGCCCACCTTCAGCCCCAGGAACACATTCGAGGCGGTGAAGATGACGGTGATCAGCGCGCCGAGCAGGACGCCGCGGAAGGTCAGCTCGGGCAGTGTGACCTCCGGCGGAACGCGGATGGGCTCAGTCATGGGTTTCTCCCTATTGTTAGCGGCGAATTCTAGCGCTTCGCCGTCCACCCAGTGGTCACCAGCCGTAAGCACGAACTCGCAGTAGAACCTGCCGTGGCGCCCGCCCATGACGACACATTATGCTGAAAGCGCTGGATCCGGCCGGGGATTTCGATGCCTCATGCCTGGCGCATGGGTCTAGCATGAGGAAAAAACAGGAGACGACTTACCATGCTCGACCCTCGCCAGCCTCTTTCCGGAACGGCCCTCCAAGACGACGCCGACCCCGCAGAAACCGCCGAATGGCGCGAAGCGCTGCAGTCCCTGCTGGAGGCAGACGGGGCCGATCGCGCCGGCTATGTGCTGGACAGCGTGCTGGGCCATGCCGCCTCGCTCGGCCTGCGCGCCAACAGCCAGACCCGCACCGCCTACCTGAACACCATTCCCGCCGACCAGGAACCGCCCTTCCCCGGCAACCTGGCCGTCGAAGAGCGCATCGCCCGCATCAACCGCTGGAACGCGCTGGCCATGGTCGTGCGCGCCAACCAGGCGCATGGCGAGCTGGGCGGCCACATCGCCAGCTACGCGTCGGCCGCCGACCTGTTCGAGGTCGGCTTCAACCATTTCTTCCGCGCGCGCTCGGACGGCAACCCCGGCGACATCGTCTACATGCAGCCGCACTCGGCGCCCGGCGTCTACGCGCGCGCCTTCCTGGAAGGCTTTCTGGGCGAAGACGACCTGGCGCACTTCCGCCAGGAAATCACGGCCACCACGCGCGGCCTGCGGGGCCTGTCGTCCTACCCGCACCCGTGGCTGATGCCGGACTTCTGGCAGTTCCCCACCGGTTCCATGGGCATCGGCCCCATCAACGCGATCTACCAGGCGCGCTTCATGCGCTACCTGGAGCACCGATCGCTGGTGCCCGGCGCCGACCGCAAGGTGTGGGGCATCTTCGGCGACGGCGAAATGGACGAGCCCGAATCCATCGCGGCGCTCACGCTGGCCGCGCGCGAAAAGCTCGACAACCTGATCTTCGTCGTCAACTGCAACCTGCAGCGCCTGGACGGTCCGGTGCGCGGCAACGGCCGCATCATCGACGAGCTGGAAACCCTGTACGCCGGCGCGGGCTGGAACGTCATCAAACTGGTCTGGGGCAGCGACTGGGACGCGCTGCTGCGCCGTGACACGGGCGGCGCGCTGGCTCGCGCGTTCGCCAACACGGTGGACGGCCAGTTCCAGACCTTTGCGGCCAACGACGGCGCCTTCAACCGCGCCCATTTCTTCAACCAGAATCCGGAACTCGCCGCACTGGTGGCTGACTGGTCCGACGACGCCATCGACCGGCTGCACCGCGGTGGCCACGACATGGTGAAAATCCACGCGGCCTACCACCGCGCCGCGCGCCACCGCGGCCAGCCCACCGTCATCCTCGCGCAGACCAAGAAGGGGTTCGGCATGGGGACGGCGGGCCAGGGCAAGATGACGACCCACCAGCAGAAAAAGCTGGACGACGAGGCGCTCCTCGCCTTCCGCGACCGCTTCGCCCTGCCGATTTCCGATGCCGACTGCCTGGCGCTCAAGTTCTACCGGCCCGCCGACGACAGCGCCGAGATGCGCCACCTGCAGGCGCGCCGCGTCGCGCTGGGCGGCTACATCCCGCGCCGCAACGCCGAGGCCCCACGGCTCGCGCCCCCGGACGCGGACCAATGGGCGCGCTTCGCCCTGGCCGCCGACGGCAAGGAAATGTCCTCCACGATGGCCATCGTGCGCATGCTCACCGCGCTGCTGAAAGACGCCACCGTCGGGCCGCGCATCGTGCCCATCGTCGCCGATGAAGCCCGCACCTTCGGCATGGCCAACCTGTTCCGGCAGATCGGCATCTATTCCGCGCAGGGCCAGCTCTACGAACCCGAGGACATCGGCTCGGTGCTGTACTACCGCGAGGCCCGCGACGGCCAGATCCTCGAAGAAGGCATCACCGAGGCCGGCGCGATCTCGTCATGGACCGCGGCGGGCACCAGCTATTCGGTCAACGGCCTGCCGATGCTGCCCTTCTATATCTATTACTCGATGTTCGGATTCCAGCGCATCGGGGATCTGATCTGGGCCGCGGCCGACCAGCGCGCCCGGGGCTTTCTGATCGGCGCCACGTCGGGCCGCACGACGCTGGGCGGCGAGGGACTGCAACACCAGGACGGCTCCAGCCACATCATGGCCGCCACCGTGCCCAACTGCCGCGCCTACGACCCGGCCTACGCCTACGAAGTCGCCGTCATCGTCGAACATGGCATGCATCGCATGCTGGACGAACAGCGCGACGAATTCTTCTACCTGACCGTCACGAACGAAAACCTGGCGCAGCCCGGCATGCCCCAGGACCCGGCCACGCGCGAAGGCATCCTGCGCGGCCTGTACCGGCTGCGGCCCGCGCGCGGCAAGGCGCAGGTGCGCCTCTTGGCCGCCGGCCCCATGCTGCGCGAGGCCGAGCAGGCCGCCACGCGCCTGCACGACGAATTCGGGGTGGACGCCGAGGTCTGGAGCGTCACCAGCTTTTCCGAGCTGGCCCGCAGCGGGCGGCAGGCCGAGCGCGCCCGCGTGCTGGGCCTGGACGCCCCCGCGGATCAGGACTGGGTGCGCGCGTGCCTGGGCGACAGCGGCGCGCCGGTGATCGCCGCCAGCGACTACGTGCGCGCCGTGCCCGAACAGATCCGCGCGTTCGTCACCGCGCCCTACCGCACGCTGGGCACGGACGGGTTCGGGCGAAGCGACACCCGGGCAAGGTTGCGCGATTTCTTCGAAGTGAGCGCGGACTGGATCGCCCTGTACGCGCTGGACAGCCTGGGCAGGCAGGACGACGCGCGCGCGCTGCGCGAATCCCTGAATGCCGGCAGCCGCCAGGCGCCGCCTTGGGAAGTCTGACCCTCGACCATCGGACTGACGCAGCGCATGTGTTTGCTTGATTAAAAGCTAACCAAAGCGAACACTCGCTGCAGTGCAGCAACCAAGCACCCGCGCTTTCTGGTGAAATACGGGTGTTCCCCAAGCATTTCGCAAAGAATACGGCGGGCCGCGAGCCCGCCTTTTGGCATCCCTGTTTTTTTCATCCCTGTCTTTTTCCGTTAGCCCTTTCAGGCCCCGATCCCATGGACGAAACTCTTACCAAACTGGCGTTGGACTACCACGCCTATCCCACTCCCGGCAAAATCTCGGTCACCCCGACCAAGACCCTGGCCAACCAGGACGACCTGTCCCTGGCCTACTCCCCCGGCGTGGCTGCGGCTTGCATGGCCATTTTCGACCAAGGCGATGACGCGGCCTCCAAGTACACGTCGCGCGGCAACCTCGTGGGCGTGATCACCAACGGCACCGCCGTGCTGGGCCTGGGCAACATCGGCCCGCTGGCCGCCAAGCCCGTGATGGAAGGCAAGGGTTGCCTCTTCAAGAAATTCGCCGGCATCGACGTGTTCGACATCGAACTCGCCGAAAACGACCCGGACAAGCTAGTCGACATCATCGCCGCGCTGGAACCCACGCTGGGCGGCGTCAACCTTGAAGACATCAAGGCGCCCGAGTGCTTCTACATCGAGAAGAAGCTGCGCGAGCGCATGAAGATCCCCGTCTTCCACGACGACCAGCACGGCACCGCCATCATTTCGTCGGCCGCCATCCTGAACGGCCTGAAGGTCGTGAACAAGGACATCGGCTCGGTCAAGCTGGCATGCTCGGGCGCCGGCGCCGCCGCCATCGCCTGCCTGGACCTCCTGGTCCACCTGGGCATCAAGCGCGAAAACATCTTCGTGGTGGACTCGCGTGGCGTCATCTGGGACGGCCGCGACGAGAACATGGAAGCCAACAAGAAGCGCTACGCGCAAAAGACCGACGCGCGCACGCTCGCCGACGTGGTCAATGGCGCCGACGTGTTCCTGGGCTGCTCCACCGCCGGCGTGCTGACGGCCGACATGGTCAAGACCATGGCCGACCGCCCGCTGATCCTGGCCCTGGCCAACCCGGAACCGGAAATCCGCCCCGAAATCGCCAAGGCCGCGCGCCCGGACTGCATCATCGCAACGGGCCGCTCGGACTACCCGAACCAGGTCAACAACGTCCTGTGCTTCCCCTTCATCTTCCGCGGCGCCATGGATGCTGGCGCTTCGCGCATCACCGAGGAAATGAAGCTGGCGTGCGTCAAGGCCATCGCCGATCTGGCGCAGGCCGAGCAGAACGATGAAGTCGCCCGCGCCTACGCCGGCCAGGAACTGTCGTTCGGCCCCGAGTACATCATCCCGAAGCCGTTCGATCCGCGCCTCATCGTGCAGATCGCCCCGGCCGTGGCACAGGCTGCCGCCGACTCCGGCGTCGCCGCCCGTCCCATCGAAGACATCGAAGCCTACCGCCAGAAGCTGATGGGCTTCGTGTACCACTCGGGCCAGCTGATGCGTCCGCTGTTCGCTCAAGCCAAGAAGGCGCCCAAGCGCGTCATCTACGCCGACGGCGAAGACGAACGCGTCCTGCGCGCCGTGCAGACGGTCGCCGACGAAAAGCTGGCGTTCCCGATCCTGATCGGCCGTCCCGCCGTCATCGAGATGCGCATCCAGAAGGCCGGCCTGCGCCTCGTCGCCGGCCAGCACTTCGAGATCGTCGATCCCGAAGACGACAGCCGCTTCAACGAGACGTGGAACGCGTACTACCAGCTGAAGGGCCGTGAAGGCGTGACGCCGGCCATCGCCAAGGCGATGATCCGCAAGCACAACACGCTGATCGGCGCGATGCTGCTGCGCCGTGGCGATGCCGACGCGCTGCTGTGCGGCGTGGCCAGCAAGTACGACAACCAGCTCAAGTACATCGACGAAATCATCGGCAAGAAGGAAGGCCAGACGTACGCTGCCCTGAACGTGCTGATGCTGCCCGACCAGACGCTGTTCGTCACCGACACGCATGTCAACGAGAACCCCTCGGCTGACGAAGTCGCCAGCATCACCATCCAGGCCGCCGACGAAATGCTGCGTTTCGGCGTGGTGCCCAAGATCGCCCTGCTGTCGCACTCGAACTTCGGCAGCCGCGTCACCGAATCGTCGCGCAAGATGGCCGCCGCGCGCCAGATCGTGCAAGACCGCGCGCCCGACCTCGAAGTCGACGGTGAAATGCACGCCGACGCCGCCTTGTCCGAAAAGATCCGCGTCCTGGCCTATCCGGACAGCACGCTGAAGGGCCGCGCCAACCTGCTGGTCATGCCCAATCTGGACACCGGCAACATCACGTACAACATGCTGAAGATGACCGGCAGCAATGGCGTCGCGATGGGTCCGATCCTGCTGGGCGCCGCGCGTCCCGTGCACATCCTGACCACCAGCGCCACCGTGCGCCGCATCGTCAACATGACGGCGCTGGCCGTGGTGGACGCGCAGCAGGAAGCCGCGGAAGAAGCCAAGAAGCGCCGCCGCTGATCGCAGCGTCTCACTGAAGACACGCGGGCGCTCCCAACGGTGCGCCCGTTTTCATTCGGGATGGTAAAACCTAGCTTGTCCTTTACCTGGAGACGACATGCTGGCCGATGCAATGTATGCCTGGTTCCATTACCTGGCGATCTTCGTACTGGTGGTGGTCCTGACCGCCGAAGCCGTTCTGCTGCGGCCCGACCTGACGCCAGCCGGCGTCAAACGCCTCATCATCTACGACCGCCTCTACGGCGTGTCCGCGATCCTGGTCCTGGTCACCGGCGTGCTGCGGCTGACGCTGGGCGCCAAGGGCGCCGTGTTCTACATGAGCAATCCCTGGTTCCACGCCAAGATCTCGCTCTTCGTCGTCATCGCGCTCTGTTCCATCCCGCCCACGCTCACGTTCCTGCGCTGGGCAAAACAACGTCGCCAGCAGCCCGAGTTCGTCCCCGCCCTGCCCGAGATCAAACGCGCGCGGCGCTGGGTGATGATCGCCTCACACCTGTTCATCTTCCTGCCGCTCTTCGCGGTGCTGATGGCGCGGGGCATCGGCTATTGATGGGTTGGCGGATCGCGGCTGCTAGGGGCAGCGCGCCCGCGCAGGGCGTTCCGGCTCCTTGCCATCGACGATGAACGTGTCGAAGCGGAACACCCCCGCCGCTTCGTTCTCCACGATGTCGATCACCTCGCCCTGCAACGTCTGCATCACGGACTGGCCCTCGGGCACGTCCTCATGTCCCGGTCGCTTGGCGGCCTGGCCATCCCACGGCGAAAAAACAAGGATGCCCGGGTACGGCTCACGCTCGCCCGAAGCCTTGCGCCGAGCCGTCTTGAATTGCGTGCCCGCGGCATAGGTCACGCCGCCAAACGGCGTGCTGCATGCCAGCTCCGCATCCGTGACCCGCAGCACTTCGCGCGACGCATCCAGGTAGAGGCTGGGCCGGCTCAGATATAGCCCGAACACCTGCACGGCCGTCTCGCCCTTCACTTCCACTCGCCAGCGGTCCGGGTCGCGCGACCCATCGACATAGACGGTGCCGTCCGACCCGCGCAATACGGCGCCCGGTGCGATCTCCAGGCCCGCGGCCCGATTGCCGTCCGCCAGCACACATTCCTCGAACGCCTTGATGGCGCCGTCAGGCATCACGTCGAACTTGATGTCCTGCGTGGCGTCGCAATGCCAGCCTTGCACCGTCTGCACGCCGGCACCGCGCAGGATCACCGAACGCGGATGCCTGCCCAACAGCGCATACGTTTCCTTTTCATACTCGGCATCCAGATAGCGCCGCACCCAGGTCGCCTCTACACCCAGCATGGACACGGCTTGCGGAAAACTGGCCTCGACGTAGGTATCGAGCTTGCCTTCGTCCTGCAGCTTCAGGCGTGTCCCCGCCGGCATCTCGACGCCGCTTACCGTCGTGGGCTGCTGCAACATCACATTGCGCGCCGCTTCACCGCGTTCGATCTCCCGCTCGAGCTGCCACATCATGGTCTGGAACCACGCGTAGAAGCTGAACGGCACCAGCAGCACCAGGCAGAGGACGGCCGACGTCTTCCAATACTTGCGAACCGCGCGCCGCGCGCCGCGGCTGACTGCCAGAACCAGCACCCACCCTAACAGCAGGAGCCCGGCGAAAAAGCCGGCGGTAAGCAAGATGAAAAAGTTGGCGCTGGGAAGTGCTATCGGAATCATGGCGGTGATGCTATCCGCAAAATTACTCTCTGGCGAATTATCAGAATTTTATTAAAGACGCCGCTTCTAGGACCGACTGTAATCACACATGTCGCCGAGATGTACGCCATGAACCTCTGAACAGCACCGTCGGCGCATTGCTTTTCAGCCCTTTTGATAGAAATCAACTTATGAAATCCAAGGTATTCATTGCGCTGGCCATCGGCGCTTTCGCTTCCACTTCGCAACCGGCATTGGCCGCGGACGGCACGATCACCTTCACGGGCGCGGTCTCCGCCAACACCTGCACCATCGATGGCAACGGCACAGGCAGCAAGAGCTTCAACGTGCTCATGCCCACGGTCGGTGTCGATGCATTGACGACGGCAGGTCAAACGGCCGGCACCACGCCTTTCACCATCCGCTTGACGGCCTGCACCCCCGATACGGGCACGGTTCACACGCTGTTTGAACCCGGCGCCAACGGCAATGCCGCAACCGGCAACCTGACCACCGCCGCAGGTGGCGCAAGCAACGTTGAAATCCGCCTCCTCAATAGCGACGAAACGCCTATCGACGTCACCGTGGCCGACGAAGCCCAGAACTCCAAAGCCGTTTCCTTGAACAGTGGCGAGGCCGCGCTTCATTACCGGGCCCAGTACTTCGCGCTCGGCCAAGCCGGCGCAGGCAACGTAACCGCCACCGCCAAGTACACCATCATTTATCAATAAGCCGTCCGGCCTGGCCTTTGCGTTGCCCTGAAGACGCCCGGATCAGTAGTCAAGCCCCATTTACAGTCCGAGGAAACCGATGAACCCATTCCAAGTAGTCCTAGCTGCCGGAGCGTTGGCAGGTCATATCTTCGCCGCCGCGCCGGCAACCGCATCCGTCGTCATTGGCAGTACGCGGATCGTCTATGAGGCCGGGCAGGCGGAAGTCAACGTCAAGCTCAAGAACGAGGGCGACCAACCCGCCCTCACCCAAGCCTGGATCGACAAGGGCGACGCCAAGGCAGCGCCCGGATCCATCCAGGTGCCGTTTATCGTGACGCCGCCCGTCACCCGAATCGACCAAGGCAAGGGCCAGACCTTGCGCCTGATGCATACGGGCGAACCGATGGCGCAGGACAAGGAATCCGTCTTCTGGCTCAACGTGCTGGAAATCCCGCCCAAGGACAAAGCCAATCAGAACCTCTTGCAGATGGCGTTCCGGTCGCGGATCAAGCTGTTCTATCGGCCCGCGGGGCTCAAAGGCAAGGCCGAGGACGCGCCCTCGCAGGTCAGCTGGCGCCTGGTCAAGTCCGGCAACCGCAACGCCATCGAAGCCACCAACCCCACGCCGTATCACGTCACCTTCATCGAGGTAAACGTGGCAAGCAACGGCAAGCGCGCCAAGTTCACCGACGGGGACATGCTTGCCCCGGGCGAAAAAAAGATCCTTCCCCTTGTGGGCGACGTGGTCCAGGGCGCAAATGCCGAAGTCACGTACCGCTTCCTGAACGACCATGGCGGCGCGGTCAAAGGCGCCCGGTCCGTCAGCGCCACCTAGCGCGACATAAGCATTACCGGCCCGGCTCGACCGGCCGGCTGTCCGCTCACCAACCCCATTCCCGACGCCAGCAACGCGGCACGATCGGCCGGCACCAGCCTGCCGGCAGCGCCGCGCCTGATCACGCCCGTGCCTATCATGGAACGTCTTGCTACCACGCCGCATTTCGCGCTCGCCGCGATCACGCTAAGCCTGCTCAGCGCAACTGCCTGGGCCGCAGGCAGCATCGAGCTCGCCGCCGTGGAAGCGGACGTGGAGTTCAACGATGCCTTTCTGGGCGGCGCGAACGTGGACGTCAGCCAGTTCTCGCGCTCAAACAGCGCGATCCCGGGCACCTACCGCCTCGACGTGCTGGTGAACGACCGCTGGCTGGGACGTTCTGACGTGCGCATCGGCAAACCTGCTTCCGCAAATGCGCCGCTTCAAGCGTGCTTCGACCAGGCGCTGGTGGAGCTGGCGGGCATCGATCTCGCCAAGGTCGACGCCCCGCGCGCCGGACAGTTGTCCGGCGACCAATGCGTCGCGCTGACCGACCTGGTGAAGGAAGCGCGCGCGGAGTTCGATGCGGGCGAGCAGCGGCTGAACGTGACGGTGCCGCAGGCGTCGCTGGTCCGACAGGGCCGCGGTTTCGTGGACGCCAAGCATTGGGACGAAGGGGTGCCGGCCGCGCTATTGAATTACAACACCAACTTCTACACCTCTCGCGCCGATGGCAAGGCTTCGACACAGAGCTTTGCGGGTCTGAACGCCGGCGCGAACGTCGGCCCCTGGCGCCTGCGCCACACCGGCAACGCGACCAAGGACAGCAAGAGCGGCCTGCAGTATCAAAGCGTGCAGACCAATCTGCGGCGCAACGTCACCGGCATGAAAAGCCAGCTGGTCATCGGCGATGCATTCACGGACGGGTCCACGTTCGACAGCGTCGGCTTCCGGGGCGTGCAGATGTCCAGCGACGATCGCATGTATCCCGAATCGCAGCGCGGCTTCGCGCCGACGCTGCGCGGCATCGCCAACACCAACGCGCGCGTCCAGGTCCGCCAGAACGGCAACATCATTTACGAAACGACCGTGGCCCCCGGCCCGTTCATCATCGACGACCTGTATGCCACGGGATACGGCGGCGATCTGGAAATGGTGGTCAACGAAGCCGACGGCCGCGTCCTGGTCTCCCGGGTTCCTTTCTCCGGCGCCGTGAATTCCTTGCGCCCGGGCGTGACCCGATACAGCGTTACCGCTGGCCAATACCGCACGCCGCAGACGGCCGATCGGCCCCTGATGGCGCAAGCGACTGTGCAGCATGGCATCAGCAATCTCGTGACCGCCTACGGCGGTCTGACCGCGGCGCAAGGCTACGGCGCCGTACTGGGCGGCGCCGCGTTGAACACGGATTTCGGCGCGTTTGGGCTGGACATCACCCAGGCGGCCACGCGCCTGTCCAAAGAAAAGAACCGCAATGGACAAAGCGTCAAACTGAGCTACTCCAAATTTCTGGAGCCCACCAGCACCAGTCTCACGCTGGGCGCCTATCGCTATTCCAGCCGCGGTTACCTCAGCATGGCCGACGCCATGGAACTGAGATCCCGGCAGGAGCACGGGCAAGGCGCAGGCCAGTATGGAACGCAGCGCGGCCGCCTGCAGGCGACCATCAACCAGAAACTGCCGCAGGGCTATGGATCCATCCATTTCACCGGATCGACGCAGGATTACTGGGACAAACGCGGCCGCGACACCCAGATCCAGGCCGGCTACAGCAACAGCTACAAGAACGTGAACTACAGCGTGTCGGCGACGCGTCAGCTCAACGTGGGTACGCAGAAGTGGGACAACCAGGTCATGCTCAACGTGGGCATTCCGTTGGGCCGCAACCAAAACCCGGTCTACGCGTCGACCAGCATGCAGAAGGGATCGGACGGTTCGAGCAGCATCCAGCAATCGGTGGCGGGGGCCCTCGGCGCCGACAACGCATTCAACTATGGCGTGAGCGCCGGGCGTGCCATGTCGTCAAGTGGTCCGGCCAACACCAACATCGCGGCGAACGCCTCGTACCGCACGCCGGTGGCCGCCGTGTCGGCCAACGCCAGCACCAGCTCGAACTACACGCAATACGGCGCGAGCCTTTCCGGCGGCGTCGTGGCGTATGGCGGCGGCGTCGTCATGACGCCAAACGCCGGCGAAACAATCGCAATCGTCGAGGCGAAAGACGCCGCTGGCGCGCGGGTGCTCACCAGCAGCGGGGTGCGCCTGGATTCCAAGGGCCGCGGGGTCGTATCGGCATTGACGCCCTACGCCAGAAACAGCATTGAGCTCGACCCCAAGGGCCTGCCGCTGAACGTCGAACTCAAGGCGACCGAGCAACATGTGGCCCCCACCGCCGGCGCGGTGGTCCGGCTGAGCTTCGAAACCGAAAACGCGGGAAGCGCGGCGCTGCTGACGGTGGCCACGCGCAGCGGAGAGCCCCTTCCGTTTGGCGCCGACGTGCAGGACGCCGACGGAAACAGCGTGGGTGTCGTGGCGCAAGGCGGCCGCGTGCTTGCGCGCGGGTTGAAGGACACACAGGGCATCCTGACCGTGAAATGGGGCGCGAACGATGGCGAAGCTTGCACGTTTGGCTATGCCCTAACCGAGCAGCGTCTCAAGGATGCATCGCTGCCCCAGGCGAGCGGGCTGCTCTGCGACAAGACGGCGCCAGCACGGATCGCCAAAAATTGATGATGGGAATATTGATGAACAAGACCATGTTGCGTGCGGCGATCGGGCTGCTTGCCTTGTTGGGTTCCACGGCCTCGTGGGCGGCCTCGACCTGCACCCAGACGATAAGCTCGGTTTCCGTGAACACGCCGCCTCACATCACGATACCCCGTGATGCGGCCATCGGCACGGCCCTCACCGACTGGCTGACAACCGCAGCCACTACCGATTGGTTCAACTGCAGCGTTTCCGGAGGCGCCACCACGGCAACCGGTATGCACACCGTCGTTCCCAGCGCGGGGCAGACGAAGGTCGTTGACGGAATCACCTATGACGTCCATGCGACAGGCGTCGATGGCCTGGGTATCATCATTGGCGCCCGGAGCTACGTCAACGGCTGCGGATGGGCGGCATTCCAAGCCCTCAACCGAACCTGGAGAACCCGGGGATGCAACATGCAGGGCGCGCTCACCAACGGCGGGCAGCTACGCGCGATGTTCGTCAAAACGGGCCCCGTAGCCACCGGCATCGTTCCGCCGACAACCATTGCAAGCGCGGCATCGTTCTCGAATGAAGTCGGCAGCATGCTCGCTCAGGACCCCGGCGTGGAGATCCAGTTTGTCACCATGGCGGTGTTACTGATGTCGCAGGCCTGCACCACGCCCAACGTTTCCGTATCCCTCGGGTCTCCCCAGGCGTCGGTATTCAAGGGAACGGGCTCTTCCAGTCAGCTTGTTGGGTTCGATATTTCGTTGAACGGCTGCCCCGCAGGCATGAGCGCCATTCACTACCAGATCGATGCCGTCACGCCTATCGTGGACGCCGCAAACACGGTTATCGGCCTGGATGCGAATTCAACGGCGACAGGCGTCGGCGTTGAATTC